>JBGQCE010000415.1:0-4105 GCA_041495185.1 Bradyrhizobium sp. | reverse complement strand
TGGATGATATTGTCTTCTTTGGGGTGTGAGGATTCAAGGTCCCGGCAATCGCACTCCAGCCTTTCGCGATAATCTCCTGGGCGAATTGCCTCGCGTCGGCTTCGGCCTTGAATTTGCGGGTCGCGCGAACGACGCCACGCTCTCCATTCTCGCGCTTCGGCGCGATGTTGGAGCGATAGGAAACGTACCAGATATCAGGCTCTGTCAAGCGATTAGCCTCAAACAATCTCCACGTGCCGCCACCTTGAAAGGCTACCATCGACGTGGTCCAATCTCCATTAGAAACCCCCCTTAGAAAACTTCGCCCGGCAACTCCTTGAGCTACGTCAAGAACAGTCTTAAAAAATTGGTAGTGGCATCGAAGCGGCAGATTCACAATGATTTGTTGTCGGCTGCGACCACGCGCCACATTTTTACGCCCGCACTGTTCGTGTCTCGGGGCCGCCTGCTGCGGGTCAATGCTGTGCGGAATCGCGTCCTCGTCGGTGTCGCCCGGAGTCAATATTGACTTGGGTCAATGTCGGACGCATGTGTAGAACTTATGCTGATTTCGCTCCCATGATCGTCTAGGCTGGGCGGAATACCAAGGGAAAGCAAAGAGGGACATTCACATGAGGCGGCGACTGTTGGTTCTGGGAGGGGCGATCTTTCTGGCGATCGGAGGCACCATCGGCGAGGAGATCATAAACTCGTCCGGCCAGGTATGCGCAGCCCCGGAAAAAGCCAGTTTCGCCGAAGACGTAATGCCGATCTTCGTCGGGCGATGTTTCAGCTGCCACCAGCCCGGCGGACTGGGCAATGAAAAAAGCGGACTTGATCTGAGTTCCTACGAAGGCGTCATGAAAGGCACCAAGTCGGGCAGGATGGTAATCCCGGGCGATCCCGAAGGCAGCAATCTGATGTGGCTGCTGGACTGGCGCGGGGCTCCCGAAACCCACATGCCGCTCGGCAAGAAGAAGCTGTCGACCTGCGATCGTGACGCCATTCGGGCATGGATTCGCGAAGGCGCAAAGAACAACTGACCGGCCAGAGTTTCGGATGCGACTGGCGGAGCCATTGATCTTCAATAAGCGAGCGTCGGGTTGAATGGTCATTGATTCGCAGCCGATTTGAAAGACATTTGCGATGCCTTCCGCTTTCGAAAAATACGCAAAGGCCAGCGTACCGCGCTACACCAGCTATCCCACTGCGCCGCATTTTTCGACGCATTTTCCCGCAACCAGCTATCGCGAATGGCTCGGACGGCTCGATCCGACTGAGCCCGTCTCGCTCTATCTGCACGTACCCTTCTGCAAGCAGCAGTGCTGGTACTGCGGCTGCAACATGAAGCTTGCGGCGCGCTATTCGCCGGTCGCCACCTATGTTCGGCATCTCGTTGAAGAAATCGACCTGATCGCCGATGCGCTTCCCTCGCGGATGCCGGTCTCGCACCTGCATTTCGGCGGCGGCACGCCGACAGTCCTCGAGCCAGAGGACCTCGCCGCCGTCATGGCGCGTCTTGGCGAACGCTTTCAGTTGTTGCCCGATGCCGAAATCGCGATCGAGAGCGATCCGCGCACGCTGACCGATGCCATGATTCAACAGATCGGGTCGCTTCGCTTCAACCGCGCCAGTTTCGGCGTGCAGGAATTCGACCCCGGGGTGCAGGCCGCCATCAACCGGATCCAGCCCCCCGAAATGGTCGAGCGCGCGACCAGGGGTCTTCGCGCGGCCGGCGTGCCGAACATCAATTTCGATCTCATCTACGGGCTGCCGCATCAAACTGCGGCGGCGCTTTGCCGGACGGTCGAGCAATGCGTTGCGATGAAGCCCGATCGCATTGCGCTGTTCGGGTACGCGCACGTGCCGTGGGTCGCAAAAAACCAGCGCATGATCCATGACGATACGCTCCCCAACGCCTTCGCGCGCGCCGAGCAAGCCAGGCTGGCTGCCGCAACGCTGGTTGCGAGCGGCTACGTCCAGATTGGCATCGACCATTTTGCGCTGCCGGACGACAGCCTGGCGATTGCAGCGGCGAAAGGAAGCCTGCATCGCAACTTTCAGGGCTACACCAGTGACGCCGCCCGAACGCTGATCGGTATCGGCGCCACCGCGATCGGCCGAACGCCCGAGGGATACGTCCAGAACGCCAGCGAAACCGGCGCATGGTCGCGTAGCGTGGCGACGGGAAAATTGCCGGTTGCACGCGGCCACGCTCTGGGGGGACAGGATTACCTTCGCGCTCACGTGATCGAGCGGATCATGTGCGACGGATCGGTCGACCTTGCCGCGGCTGGACGCACCCTGGGATTTGCAAGCGATTGGTATGTCCAGGAGATTCCTGAATTGCTCCAGATGCAGAAGGATCGCCTTCTGACCTATGCGGACGGGAAAGTGTTGCTTACGCCCGAAGGTGTTCCGCTGGCGCGGGTGGTTGCTGCGGTGTTTGACATTTACCTGCGCGACTCCGCTGTCCGACATTCGATTGCCGTCTGAACTCGGGTAACCCCACCCGGAAACTTTGTGGTAGCTTAAAACAGATGGACACTGGTCAACCTGGGAAAGGTATTAATCATGTCGCGTCGAACCATCATTTCGCTTGCTGCATCCCTTATCGTCGGGATCGCCTCTGTCGCGACGGCTTCGACCGACGCCTTTGCCGCTAAGAAAGCGGTTCGTGCAGCTCCTGCTGCCGCGGTCGTAGCCCCCGCTCCGGTGGGGGCAGGCGTCATCGATAATAATTACGGTCCTGTTGCCGACAGAATCCCGCGCTGCTTTGACTCGGTCATCCACTATCCCTACCCGCCGTGCTACTAGGGATTTGCCCGACGCATTCGCGGGTTAACATTGGGATATGAAGTAGATACTTGGTCGGGGCAGCTGGATTCGAACCAACGACCTGCAGTACCCAAAACTGCCGCGCTACCAGGCTGCGCTATACCCCGATTATTTGGGAAACGACGTCGATACACGCTTAAAGCGCCGCCAGCAAGGCGCCGTTCGCTCAGTGGCCGTTGAACAGCGGATGCCCGACGCGGTCTCCGGGCTGGATGCCGTATTTTTTCGCGGTGCCGGCGATCACCTCCAGCACCCCCTTCGCCAGCCCCCCCGACGAAATGATGCTGGTGGATTGCGGCTCGGTGTTTTCGGCAATCCGCAGGATACGGCCGTCGGCCCGGATGAAGATCATGTCGAGCGAGATGTAGGTATTTTTCATCCACATCGACACCTGCTGTTCCGGAGAAAAATCGAACAGCATCCCCTTCCCGTCCGGCAGCTCCTTCCGGTACATCAGGCCGGTGGTCTTTTCTTCCTCCGTCGTTGCCATCTCGACCGAGAAAAACTGCACGCCCGACTTCGTCACGATCTCGAGCGGCTGGAAGCTCGCCGCCTCCGCCTCAAAGCCACTGCACCAGCAAAGCGCGACCGCCGCCGCCACCAACAACCAAGGCTGCGCGCGGAAGCGACGCGGATCGGCGGATCGATCGAAATTTATGGACAAAGCTTACCCCGGCTTACGGATTTTGAATCACTTGCGGGTATTCGTGTTGCAAAAACCGGCACCCACTCTCGGATCAGGTCCGGGGGCATGCTTTTGCGGAATACGCGCCGGGCGACCCTAGCCCGAGGATCATGGCAAATACCAGACCATGGCCGCGCGATGCCATTCTTGGGATGGGCAGTAAGTCTGTCCGGTGAAGCGGAGGCCGCGCGATCAGTGCGACGACAGGCCGGGCGAGCCGGTTTCCGGCTGGATTTCGGCCGCCATCATGCCCTTGGAGCCGGGCCCGAACCGCACCAGCACATACTGGCCGGGGCGCAGCTCGGTCATCCCGAAGCGGCGCAAGGTTTCCATGTGCACGAAAATATCCGGCGTCCCCTCCCCGCAGGTCAGGAACCCGAATCCGCGCAGCCGGTTGAACCATTTGACCTGGGCCCGCTCCAGCCCGCTGGTCGGGGTGACACTGACATGGGTCCGCGGCGGCAGCATTTGCGCCGGGTGGATCGCGGTGGATTCGTCCATCGAGAGGATCCGGAACGCCTGGTAGCCCTTCGCGCGCTGCACGCATTCGCAGACCAGGCGTGCGCCTTCATAGGCCGTCTGATAGCCGTCGCGCCTGAGCAC
>JBGQCE010000414.1:0-4106 GCA_041495185.1 Bradyrhizobium sp. | reverse complement strand
TTCCCGGCGAGCCGCGCAAGACCATTCCCTACACGCTGACGCGCGACGCCATCGAGCTCTATTGCGCTTCGGTCGGCGAGGATCATCCCATTTATTTCGACGAAGCCTACGCCAGGACCACGGCCTATCGCGGGCTGATCGCGCCACCCTCGATCCACATCCTCCTGATGTTTGCCTGCACGCCGGCGGACGACTGGATGCGCAGTCCTGGCACCGTCAATGCCGGACAATCCTGGAGCTACAACATTCCGGCGCGCCCCGGCGACGTCATCACGTTGCAGGCGCGTGCGCTCGACAAGTTCATCAAGCGCGAACGGCTGTTCGTGGTGCACGACAATGTCTTTTTCAACCAGCACGGCGAGGTGATTTGCTCCGGCCGCGGCTGGACCATCCGGCCGCAGTGAAGCCCTGAGGGAATGAAACCATGACCGCGACGTTTGAAAGCCTTGGCGCCGGCGACACCATCGAGGGGCCGAAATTTGCGGTCAGCCGCGAATCCATCCGTCTGTTTTGCGATGCCTCGCTCGACTACAACCCGCTGCATCTCGACGACAACTATATGAAGGGCAATTTCGGCAAGACCAATTTCGGCGGCATCATCATGCACGGCATGAACAATTTCGGGCTGATCTCGCGCATGATTACCGACTGGGCCTATCCCGCCGGCGCCATTCACCGCCGGCTGGAAACCCGCTGGGTCAAGCCGGTCCGGCCCGGCGACACCATCCAGCCGAGCGGCATCGTGAAATCGAAGCAGGCCACGGCCAACTCGCGCTGGGTTCTGATCGACGTCATGGTGCGCAACCAGAGCGGTGAGAAGGTCGCCACCGGCGAGGCCATGGTCGAGTTCCCGCATCGCTGAATTTTGCCAATAATTTCAATCCTTCGGGTCGATCGGTCGGGCCTGGCCCGGGATAGCTCCGCAGCGATGGCCAAATCGGCCTCGAAGGGCCTGTTTTGATTGACATTCGACCGCGCCATGGCCTAGAAACCGCGCGTCCCGGGCGGCCCAGCTGCTAGCGGGATCAAGCCCGTTTTGCCACTTTCGGGCTCCCAAACGATAGCGCCGAACACGGCCTTTCAACGCATCAGGATTGTCCCATGAAGGTCCGTAACTCGCTGAAATCGCTGCGCGGCCGCCACCGCAACAACCGTCTGGTCCGCCGTAAGGGCCGGGTTTACGTGATCAACAAGGTTCAGCGCCGTTTCAAGGCGCGCCAGGGTTGATTCAAGCCTGATTCCGGCCTTCGGGCTGAGTGCAAAAATTCTTACCTTCACGGGTCTTTGACGCCCTTGCTGCTTTGCAGCGCGTTTTTCTGTGTCTAGACTTTACCCATGGCACTGAGATTCCCTCTCGCGCGCACCGGCCTGATCCTGACCCTTCTCACCGCTGTCATTGCTGCGGCGCCTTTATCGGCGTTCGCGCAGGACCCCCGGGCCACGCCGCCGAAGCAGCTGAAAAAACTCCCCGAGGCGCCGAGCAAGCTGCCGAAAGTCGGCGCCGACCGCACGCGCGGACTGGATTTTCTGTTCGGCGCGCTGAAGGCGGCACCCGATGAGGCCAGCGCCAAGCATGTCGAGGCCCGGATCTGGGCGCTGTGGATGCAGACCCCGAGCGATACAGCTGCGCTTTTGATGCTGCGCGCCAAGGCCGCGATGGACGCCCATAAGATGGACATCGCGCTGAAGCTGCTCGATGCCGTGGTCAAGCTGCGCCCGGACTATGTCGAGGGCTGGAACCGGCGTGCGACGCTGTATTATCTCAGGAACGATTACGCCCATTCGCTTCAGGATATCGAGCAGGTGCTGGTCCGCGAACCCCGCCATTTCGGCGCGCTGGCCGGGCTCGGCATGATCATGCAGGATATCGGCGACGAAAAACGCGCGCTCGACGCCTTCCGCAAGGCGCTCGCCGTCAACCCGCACCTCGACAAGGTGCCGGACCTGGTCAAGACGCTGAGCGAAAAGGTCGAAGGCCGCGACATTTGATCGATCTGTTGATCGATCCGATCACGCGCGAATTAACCACGATCATACAGTCCATTGTGAGCTGGAACGCTTTTCGCTAACCCCCACTTAATCGCTTGTACCCCGCGTAGTGGGAGCGAAAAGATGAAATCCGCGATACTGGCCGGCGCGATGACGCCGGCAATCGGAACGGTTGCTTTTGCCAACGGGCTATATTGGGTGGTCGGCAATCGCGCGACCAACAAATGCGATATCGTGACGAGCAATCCGGTTATATATATGTACGGCGGCGGCGATCTCTGGTTCGAGGACGGCCCCTATAGATCCGTCGCTGACGCCAAGCTCGCCCGCTCGGCCATTGGCGCCTGCCCGAAAGACGATCCGCAAGACGAACCACGCGCCGAATGTGACGGCGGTTGCCGGCAAAAGTATTAGTGCAGGGCGTTGTTGCCACGCTCGAACGGCCCGCCAAGTGCGACGGCCGCGTAAAGCCGCTGAAGTTCCGCTTCCAGATGCTCGTTGACCATCAGCAGCGCTTTGAGGGCGCTGCGGATGTCGCCATCGCACTTGGCCACAATCTGGTCGATGGCAGCATCGGTCGGTCCTGAAGTCATCGAAAAAACCTCGAATTTTCCTGTGAAAAATCAGGCGCCTGACCAGTCTTGCTTTGTATTATGTGGACAAGCGACAGCCCAAATGGCGTGCACGCGTCACATGGCAAAAGTGCGTTGACCTTATGTCGTTATGTGAAGTTCCTGATGATGCTTGCATGACGGTGGGAATAATACAGCGGGGAAACGCGTCAACTTGCGCGTATTCTGACCGCAAAACCGGTTTCCACTTTTGCGGAATACGCGCTGGGACGAAACCCGGCGGCTGTAAAACCGTACCTCGCTGGTGCCCAGGATCTTCAGGACATTGCAAATGATATCAATCATTGTCGTGGCGGTGCTGGCGATACTGGCGCTGATTACGCAGGCGGGTGTCCTTGTCCTGCAGCGCACCTATCCCGCGCAAGGAGAGATGATCGAAGTCGCCGGCGCCAAACTCAACGTCGTCGATATCGGGCCGCGTGACATCGACGGTCCGCCGCTCGTGATGATCCATGGCGCCAGTTCGAATCTGGAAGTCATGCGGCAACCGCTCGGCGACAGGCTCGCCGGAAATCGTCGGGTGATCCTGATCGATCGTCCCGGCCATGGCTGGAGCGCACGCGCGCATCTGGACGACTCGACGCCGGCGATCCAGGCCAGGATGATCGAGGAGGCGCTCGAAAAACTTGGCGTTGGACCTGCGATCTTCGTGGTTCATTCCTGGAGCGGCGCGCTTGGCGCGCGCATGGCGCTGGATTATCCGGAGCGCGTCGCGGGTCTGGTGATGCTGGCGCCAGTGGCCTATCCCCGGCCCGGCGGCATCGGATGGTACAACAAGCTTGTTACCATTCCCGTGATCGGCCCGGTGCTGGCCTATACCATCACCCTGCCGCTCGGCTACTTCCTGACCGAACCCGGCTCCCGCAGCGTGTTCCTGCCGCAGGTCATGCCGGATGACTTCGTCAAGAAGACAACGACCTCGTTGTTGCTGCGGCCGCGTGAGTTCCTCGCCAATGCCCGCGATCTCGTCACGCTCAAGGCGGCGGTAGCCGAGCAGGCGCCGCGCTATGGCGATATCAGGGTGCCGGCCGTGGTGATTTCAGGCGACGTCGACAAGACCGTGTCGACCAACATCCATTCACGGCCGTTCGCCAAAGCTGTGCCGAATGCGAAACTGATAGTGCTGAGCGATGTCGGCCATATGGTGCAGAACGCGGCACCCGACCTCGTCATCTCCGAGATCGGTACGATGATCGTTGAACTCGCGCGCAGCACGGCGGCCGCGGCGAACTAGAACGTGCCGTCGCTTCTCTATCGCGTTCGACGGTTGCCGAAGATGCCGAAGCCCGCGAGCAGGAGGAGCCACCCGGCCAGAATTATCCAGCTATTGACGCGTTGCGTTCCCGACATCTCCAGAAGCACAAGTGTACCGACGACGCCGACGGCGAAATAGGCAATCCTGAAGAGCGATCTTTTATTGAGAGTGATAGCGCTCATGGCTGCCTCCGGACATAGCTTGCGCCGCTGATTATTTGTCGCCGGATT
>JBGQCE010000413.1:0-4113 GCA_041495185.1 Bradyrhizobium sp. | reverse complement strand
ATAGAGCTGCTTCGAGAACAAAAGCGCGACCAGCACCGCAAGCGCGATCATGACCCGGCGGGAGCCCGGCGCATCCGGATGCGTCTCGATCGGCGCCATTTTCTTCGCCGTGATCTGCGGCTTGTACCAGTGTCCGATCCGCCACAGGATGACGATCGCGAGGAACGCGATCGAGGAAAACCACGCGATGCTCGGCTGACCGAATGGCACCACGATCAATGCCGCCAGCAGCGGACCCATCGACGTTCCGAAATTGCCACCGACCTGAAACACCGATTGCGCGAAACCGTAGCGCCCGCCCGAAGCGAGCCGCGCGATCCGCGCCGACTCCGGATGGAACACCGCCGAGCCCAGCCCGACCAATGCCGCCGCGGCCAGGATGATGATGTATTGCTGCGCGACGCTGAGCAGCAGCAGGCCGAAGAACGTAAATCCCATGCCGATGGCGAGCGAAAACGGCTGCGCCTTGCGGTCGGTGAAATGTCCGATCACCGGCTGCAGCAGCGACGCGGTGAACTGGAACGCCAGCGTGATCAGCCCGATCTGCGCGAAGTCGAGCGCATAGCTTGCCTTGAGGATCGGATAGACCGACGGAATCAGCGATTGCATGGTGTCGTTGAGGAAATGCGAGAGGCTGATGCCGCCGAGCACGACATAGGCCGGTCCTGTCGCGGCCGCATTCACGGAAGAACCGGACGTCACGTCCGGCACCAGCGCCGGCGCGACCAGTGCTTCCTCGGAGACGACGACAGGCTTGTTCAAGGGATTAATCCTGAAAGATTCGCAAGCGACACGCATTTCCTACGATGGCGGCGGCAAGTCGACCAGCACCATTAGATAATGGCAGCGATGCGAATACATGCGCATGATCCGCCAAAGTGTGAGCGGTTTGGCGATAAGATCATGCGCACTTTGAATAATTAGAGCGCGATCGGACGCAAAACCGGTACCCACTTTTGCTGATCGCGCTTGCTCAGGCCGCCGCCTGACCGAGCGCGGAGACGATGTGATCGACCACTTCCTCGACCAGGACGCGGTCGTCGCCCTCGCCCATCACGCGGATCACCGGCTCGGTGCCGGAAGAGCGGACCAGCAACCGGCCATGGCCGTTGAGCCGCTTTTCGCCGGCGTCGATCGCCGATTTGACGTCGGCGTCGTCGAGCGGCTTGCCGCTGCGATAGCGCACGTTCTTCAGGATCTGCGGCAGCGGATCGAAGCGGTGACAGACTTCCGATACCGGGCGGCGAAGTTTTTGCACCACCGCCAGCACCTGCAGCGCCGCGACGAAGCCGTCGCCCGTGGTGGTGTAGTCGGACAGAATGATGTGACCGGAAGGTTCGCCGCCGAGGTTGTAGCCGCGGCTCAGCATCTGTTCGAGCACATAGCGATCGCCGACCGGCGTGCGGATGAGCTCAATGCCCTGCCCTTCGAGGAAGCGCTCCAGCCCCAGATTCGACATCACGGTCGCGACGATGCCGGGCTTGGCGAGCCGGCCGTCTTCCTTCCAGCTCTGCGCGATCACCGCGAGCAGCTGGTCGCCATCGACGAGGTGGCCGCGTTCATCGATCAGGATGACCCGATCGGCGTCGCCATCGAGCGCGATGCCGATATCGGCGCGCATTTCGCGCACCTTGCGGCTCAGCGCTTCCGGCGAGGTAGACCCGCATTCCTTGTTGATGTTGAATCCGTCCGGCTCGACGCCGATGGAAATGACATCGGCGCCCAGTTCCCACAGCGCTTCCGGCACCACCTTGTAGGCCGCGCCGTTGGCGCAATCGATCACCACGCGCAAACCGTCGAGACTGAGATCGCGCGGCAGCGTGCGCTTGGCGAATTCGATGTAGCGGTCATGGACGCCGTCGATGCGGCGGGCGCGCCCGAGGCTGGCGCTCTGCGCCAGGCGCTTGTCGAGCGATTCGTCGAGCAACTGCTCGATCTGTCTTTCGACATCGTCGGATAATTTGAATCCCTGCGGTCCGAACAGCTTGATGCCGTTATCCTCGAACAGGTTATGCGAAGCGGAAATCATCACGCCGAGATCGGCGCGCATCGACTTGGTCAGCATCGCCACCGCCGGCGTCGGCATCGGGCCGAGCAGCAGGACATCCATGCCGACCGAGGTAAAGCCGGCCACCATCGCGTATTCGATCATGTAGCCGGAAAGCCGCGTATCCTTGCCGATGACGACGCGATGGCGATGCTCGCCGCGCTGAAACACCAATCCGGCAGCCTGGCCGACCTTGAGCGCCAGCTCCGGCGTGATCAGACCGTTGGCACGCCCCCGAATCCCGTCCGTACCGAAGTATTTGCGGCTCATGTATCCCCCGGCAGCTATCAAGGATTCCTGGACCACCCGGGCAAGAAGCCTTGAACGCCCGCTTATCCTGGCGTGTAGTGGGTTATAATGCCTCTCGCGCTAAAATGGATTCAAAAAATATGATGAATCATTACCGGTGGCCGATCCGCCCATGAGCGCTTAACATATTGTTAACGCTGATATTATGCCGCAGCCGGACGGTAAGCGGCCGGCGCCCTAATCGTTGCGCTTGACGTGATGGTCGCCTTTCGAGGGCGGCGGCTGGATGACGTTCACCGGGTCCGAACCAGGAAAGGTCTCCTCCAGCCCCTCCTCCAGGGCCTGATCCAGCTGGCGCTTCTCGGTGCGTTTGGCGTCCTTGGGGTCGGTTCGTGGTCCGGTCATGGATGTTCCTCCCGACTGGCAGCCCATTTTCGCGGAACGATTTTGCGGTGGGCCCAAGCGTGGTAGATGAACCCTCAAGGCGACAAATACAAGAAGGGCCGGGAGCGCTTATGAAACACATCACCTGCATCGAGGATCTGCGCCAGCTCCACAAGCGTCGCGTGCCGAAGGCCTTCTTCGACTATGCGGATCGCGGCTCCTATTCCGAGGACACGCTGCGCGCCAACCACGAGGATCTTCAGCAGATCAAGTTCCGCCAGCGCATCCTGGTCGATGTGTCGAAACGCGATCTCTCCACCAAGATTCTCGGCGAGCCCGCTGCAATGCCGCTGATCCTGGCGCCGGTCGGATTACTGGGCATGCAGCATGGCGACGGCGAGATCGTCGCCTGCCGCGCGGCGCAGGCCAACGGTATTCCCTTTACGCTGAGCACGATGTCGATCTGCTCGATCGAGGACGTCGCGGCCAATGTCGACAAGCCGTTCTGGTTTCAACTTTACGTCATGAAGGACCGCGGTTTCATCAAGGCCCTGATCGAACGCGCGATCGCAGCGAAATGCAGCGCACTGGTGCTGACCGTCGATCTGCAGGTGATCGGGCAGCGCCACCAGGACATCAAGAACGGCATGACGGTGCCGCCGGAATGGACACTGTCGAAGTTTTTCGACTTCGCCAGCAAGCCTGCATGGGTGTCCGGGGTCTTACGCGGCAAGCGCCGCACCTTCGGCAATCTCGTCGGTCACCTCAAGGGTACCGACGATATCACCGCACTGTCGACATGGACCGCATCGCAATTCGACACCACACTGACCTGGAAGGATGTCGAGTGGATCCGCAGCATCTGGCCCGGTAAACTGATCCTCAAGGGCATCCTCGACGTCGAGGATGCCAACGAGGCGGTGAAGACCGGCGCGCAGGCGCTTGTGGTCTCCAACCATGGCGGACGGCAGCTCGACGGCGCGCCGTCGTCGATCGAGGCTTTGCCGGAAATCGCGGACGCGGTCGGCTCGCAGATGGAAATCCTGTTCGACAGCGGCGTTCGCTCGGGTCAGGACGTGGTGCGCGCGCTCGCGCTCGGCGCCAAATCCTGCATGATCGGCCGTGCCTTTGTTTATGGCCTCGGCGCCGGCGGGGAGGCCGGCGTCGCCAAGGCGATCGACCTCATCCGCAACGAAATGAGCGTGACCATGGGCCTGTGCGGCGTCAACACCATCGCCGAGATCGACGATCACGTGCTGGCGATTTGAAGGCGAGCGATCGAAAATCTGTCGTCGTCCCGGCCAAGCGAAGCGCGAGCCGGGACCCATAGCCACCGAACGTCGATGTTTCGACGATTGGTTCAACAGCATCGCTGAAACGAGGCGACACGGCGTATGGGTCCCCGCGTTCGCGGGGACGACTCGTTGAGATGT
>JBGQCE010000412.1:0-4132 GCA_041495185.1 Bradyrhizobium sp. | reverse complement strand
TCGCCGCCAATCCCGACAAGGTCGCGCAGGCGAAAGCGAAGCCAGCGATGATCGGCTGGTTCGTCGGCCAGGTGATGAAGTCATCCGGCGGCAAGGCCAATCCGCAAGTCGTGAACGATCTGCTCAAGTCCAAGCTCGGCATCTAACGTCACGCGAGATGACTGAGGCATCATTGCCGGCATCGCTTGATGCGCAGGCGCGCGTGCACTGATTGTTCACCATAAGCGACGATGTATCGCGCGATGCGAAGAAAACGCACCTGCGAATCAGCCGCGGCGATTCGCGCAAAAAACCGGATTTGGCGAGCGGCGTTGAGGCGCGAAGGCGGTGGGCATGAAAATTTTTTTATTGCCAAAATCCGCGACTCAGTGTCCGTGCTGCGCGCTTTTTGCCGGTATCGACTGATAGCCATGACATCGATTGCGTGACGATCGTTGAATGCGTGAATAGCGAAAACGCCTGCGGCACAGGCGCTTCCTGCTACATTAACATTCGCATGCATCGCATTTTCGCGCGCGCCTCGCGTTGTTGCACGGATGCATTTCGATGTTGCCGAGCAGCGTGCGTTGCGTGTGCTCGCGCAGGCACGTCAACACTTCCTTAAGCAGGACGCTGTTTTTTTGGATGTGTTGGTGTATTCGGGATGAGTGCATTTCGATTCCCGAGTGCACGCAGCGATTAAGCCATCTCACTACATTAGGAGGGCAACATGGCCAAGAAAGCTAAGAAGGCAAAGAAGGCGAAGAGCGCAGTGAAGAAGACTGCGAAGAAGACCCGCAGGGTCGCCAAGAAGAAGAAGTAAATCTCGCTTGAGAAAATTGCCGGCGGCTTGATGCCGGCACGTCACAAGAGCCTTCAGGACGATTTGCTTCTCGAAGCAGATTTTAAACTCTGACAGCTCTGGTCGACGAAAGAGGGTGTCGGCGAGACATCAGGTCAAACGGCTGGATCGACCTTTCGAAGAGCTCTCTTCGAAAACCGGTCCGGCAGAAGAAACAAGTTTTCTTCGTTCGGTGCGGATCAGTGATCCGCAATTTCACCGGCGGTCTTAAAGCCCCACGTGAAATCTGGTCCTGACGTGTTCGCCGACGCCCTCGTTCCCCCAAGCCGGCACAGATGGTGCCCGGCGCTCTGATTTCCCAAAATCCCATACAACGATTGTTCTGATAGGCCACGGCAAGAGAGCCGGGCTTTTTACGCCTGAGCTGTGGCAAGCCCGATGAGCACCTCAGCCGGAAGCGCGGGACGCGATTGCTCCAATGGTTATCGTTTTGCGAAACGGCAGGGTAAACCGAATTCCGTGAACCCACGGAAATCCGCATCAAACATGCGCTTCTGCGATTTCGTGGCAACCTGCGCCAGGCGCGCGTTCACGTTCGATTCATTGCAATACTTAAACTGCCCTTCAAATTTGGTCGGTCATGATCATCCCAACAAGCCGGCAAACGGCGTGGGGGAATAACGGGACGTTTCAACAAGTGGACAGGGGCCGCGCGCGGGGCGCGCGCAGGGCGGCAAAAATAAAAAGAGGAAGTCAGATGTTTCAGGGGCACATCGATCTGGATACGGCAACGCCGGTGGCAGCAAGCGCGATCCCCGACGTATTGTTCGAGCGCGGTCTGTACTGGGCGAGCGGGCGTTCCGGCGTGGTCAATCTCGTCGCCGCGCACAAGTGGTTCAATCTCGCTGCCCTGAAGGGCCGCGCCGACGCGATTAAGCTTCGCCGCGAGGTCGCCGAGATAATGTCCGAGGTCGAGATCGCGATGGCCCAGCGCGAAGCCCGGGCCTGGATGACGGCGCACTAAGATATCCAGCTTGAGATGCCTTCGGACGCCTGGGCGTTCTTCCGGCCCGCGAACGCCCCTAATGTCTCTTGAGAAATAGAGAGCAGGATGGCGCAGCCGGAGTGCGCACTATCCTCCGGCCGCGTGGCGCAGAGGCTGGGTAGCGGCGAGAACCCGGCGCGGTGGCGCGGGCATCTGGATCAGCTGTTGGGTGCGCCGCACAATGGATCAGGCGGTCAATTCACAACATTTAGTGTTCGTGTCACGTCGCCGTGACATATATTAGTACGAGGAATGCCGAACTGCAGAGCTTCGGCGTGTCCGAGGACGAACATGAAACGTGGGATTGCCGTTCTGGCTTCGCTTTGTGCACTGGTGACAGTCGCATATTTCACCGTGAGCAAATGGGCGATCCGTCACGAAACGCTGACGTTCAACGATCCGGCGCGCGACAACCGTCCGGTCGCGGTGGATATAGCCGTGCGGCGCGACAAGGAAATGCAGGCCAATGCCGGCATGATCACGCTGCCGGTGGCGATCCTCAACCATGGCAACACCGTAAAATTCACCGAGTACTCGTTTCTGGCGAACGTTTTTGCCGCCCGCGGCTATATGGCTGTAAGCATCCAGCACGACCTGCCGACCGATCCACCGATGGTGACGAAAGTCGGCGAACTCTATGTCGGCCGTCAGCCGCAGTACCTTCGCGGCATTGCCAACATTCGCTTTGCCGTCGACGAAATGAAGAAGGTCCAGCCGAACGCGGATTATGACCGTCTGACCGTGGTGGGACATTCCGCTGGCGCCGACATCTCCATGTATTTCGCCAAGCTGTATCCCGATCAGGTCAAGAAGGTTGTGACGCTCGACAATCTGCGCGTGCCATTTGTGACCGGCGGCAGGTTCAGGATCCTTTCGTTCCGCTCTAAGGATCCGCAATTCAAGACCGATCCCGGCGTCATTCCTCCTGACGAGGTCCGTGAGAAGTCCGGCATTGAGGTCGTACAAACCGGCTTCCAACATAACGACATGCGCGATACCGGTCCCGACGAGGCAAAGGCATCGATCCAAGGCATGCTGGATAAATTCCTCGAAGACGACAGCCCGCTCAGGCCAGTCGAGACAAAAGCGATACCGGAGCTGACCGATCCGGGGCCGGTTGCGCCCTACGTGCCGGACGCACCGACGCCCGAGACGGGCAAACGCGGTTCGGCGTTGTCCGCGACAGTGGCCGCGCAGCATCGCGATAAAACGCTGGTGCACTGACGCCAAGGGTGGGGTTGCAGTCGAAGACCTCTTCCTCGTTGACCCAAGGGTTTTCACCCCTCGCGCTGACGTAACTGGTGAAGGCAACCCGCGCGGCGATGCTAATCGTGACGCATAATATGATATGGATCTGGCGGGTGGACCGGCCGGTGTCGCTGGTGGACTGGCCAGGTCGTCGAGCTGGATTAGCTCAATAGACGCGGCGATGCTGCCGGTCGTTTCGTCCCGGCGACGCTGTTGCGCCCGCGTAATACGGGTTGATGTTGCACTGGGCCGCGCGGCCGGAAGCCGACATCGCGCATTGGGCCAGCGTAAAGTAGGTGCAATCCTCGTAAGGGCCTCCCCAGATGACGACGTGCATGCAAACCGGAAAAGCCGGATCATATGTCTGAGCCCGGGCTTGCCCTGCTGCCGAAACCATTCCGATCGCCAAAATCGCCAAAGCCAGAATGCGCATCGGAACCTCCTTCGAAATCGGCACAATATCAGCGCACGGAAGCAGACAGGCCATATTGATCTCAGTCAATTCACGTTCCCGCTCTTGCCTGCGTAGGCGCGGCGCGTGAAATTCAGACCGTCTGCTTCTCACAAAGCTGACGTAACCGTCGCCTTGGTGAATGTGCGCTGTTGAGGGAAGAGCGGACATTGAGCAGTCGATGCTTGAGGTCCGCTTTTACCCACAAGAGACATAGGCGGGCAGTTCAAGCTTGCTCGCGTACTTCGGGGCGGTCTACCTTACTGAATACAGTGATGCCCGGCTTGTAGAGCTGGGGTCTGAACGCTGGAAAATGACTCTGTGATGCCTAGGGTGCGGTGGACACCGGAAGAGAAAAAGCGGCTTCTTGATTTGATCGCAGCCGGTAAGTCATGGACGCTGATCAGCGCTACGCTCAAGCGCAGCATGAAAGCCGTCAAACTCCACGCGAAGACGCTCCGACGGGCTGGCGAAAAAAAGAACGACTGCGCGTAGAGCTGAGGCCGAAGGTGAAAACCAGCCGAAGGCCGCCTCAGTTGGCGGCCTCTCTCATTTCAAACCAATCGTTCAATGTCGTTCAACGCAAGGCGCTTTCGCGGACTCGCGC
>JBGQCE010000411.1:0-4132 GCA_041495185.1 Bradyrhizobium sp. | reverse complement strand
TGAGGCGACCGGCCTCGATGCGTTGTTCTTCACCGGCGTCAAAACGCGCGCGGAACTTGAAGCTATCGCGGCCGCGACGACGCTGCCGATCGTGCTCGGCGGCGCGCCCGAGGAGATGTCCGACCTCGGCTATCTCGCGGGCAAGCGCGTACGGATCGCCTTGCAGGGCCACGCACCGGTCGCCGCTGCGACGCAAGCGGTCTACGAGACGCTTAAAGCGTTACGTGAAGGTTTGCCGCCGAAGCAGCTGAAGGGCCTTGCGTCATCCGAACTGACCGGCCGCGTCACGCGCGAGGCAGAAGCGAAAGCGCGCGGGCGCGAATTCTTAGGGCTCAAGCGATAGATGGGCGGCGCGATCCGTCAGGTGACGATCACAGGCCGTGTGCAGGGCGTCGGTTATCGCGCCTGGATCGAGCATCAGGCGAGGGCGCACGCACTTGAGGGCTGGGTGCGCAATCGCCGGGACGGCAGCGTCGAGGCACTGTTTGCGGGGCCGGAGGAGGTCGTGGCGGACATGATTGCGCGTTGCCGTCGCGGGCCGTCGTCGGCGCATGTGGATGCCGTTCAGGAAGATCCCGCGGGCTCCGATGCGCTGAATCTGCGGCGGGCGGGGGAGCGGTTTTCGGTGTTGGGGACGATGTGACGCCGTCAGAGTGTCGCTTCCGGCAGGGGTGCGTTCGCGGAGCCGAACACCTCTGCGAAAGCTTGCCGGAGCGCGATATCCATATCCGCCATGGGTACGAGATGGCCGAGATCGGAGAGGCTGGTGACGCCGTAGCGCGGGTCGGCCACGCCACAGGGCACGATCGCATCGAAATGTTCGAGGTCGGGTTCCACATTGATGGAGATGCCGTGGAACGACACCCAGTGCCGCAGCCGCACGCCAATGGCGGCGATCTTGTCTTCGAAGCCGACACCCTTGTCCGGCCGGCGCACCCAGACGCCGACGCGATCCTCGCGCCGCTCGCCGCGCACGTTGAATGCCCAGAGCGTCCGGATGATCCATTCCTCAAGGCCAGCCACATAGGCCCGCACGTCGGGCCGCCGCCGCTTCAGGTCGAGCATGACATAGGCCACACGCTGGCCGGGACCGTGATAGGTGAGCTGCCCGCCGCGCCCGGTGGCAAACATCGGGAAGCGGGGATCGAGCAGGTCGGAAGCCTTGCCGCTGGTGCCGGAGGTGTAGAGTGGGGGGTGTTCCAGCAGCCAGACCAGTTCCGGCGCTTCGTTCGCCGCGATCGCGGCTACCCGCGCTTCCATGACCGCGACCGCCTCTGGATAGGGCACCGGCGCGTCGGATATCAGCCATTCGACGGCGCCGCCGAGGGGGCTCGCGAACGTCGTCAAATCAAGGCTTTGGCGGTCATTAACCATTCGCTAACCATAACGTGGTGATCTCGAACCACGCAATTTCGCATTTTGTCAGTTCGGATCTCATTCCGGTGCCAACCCTCGATAAAGTCAGCGTCGATCTCATGGTGGTCCTCGGGACCACGACGATGCCCATCCATCAGGTAATGCGGCTCAGCCGCGGCGCCATCATCGAACTGGACGCCACCGAGGCCGACGAGGTCAAGATCCTCGCCAACAACCTGCCGGTCGCCAGCGGGGTGGTGCTTGTCGACCGCAACCGCATCGCGGTCGAAGTCAAGCAAATGCTGCCACGGCTGCCGGGCAGCCGGTAAGTTAGGCCCTGAATCCGGGGTTCGCCGCGCCAAAATACCTGCAACTTGCAGGGCCTTGTCCCTCCATCCCCGATTTGTTACATCGGCGCCGTTGATCCGGTCCGGCGTCAATCCCGTGCCGATCTCCCAAGCGCTCGTGGCGGAATTGGTAGACGCGCTGCCTTGAGGTGGCAGTGAGTAACATCGTGGGGGTTCGAGTCCCTCCGAGCGCACCAAAAAAATTGTGAACGGTGCCGTGCCGGCCGAATGCCGGGACGTTAGCGCGTGATGCTTGCAATGCCGCATCCGCGGCGTTGCCGAACACGCACCCGTTGCCTCGCTGTAATAACGCTGGCGTATGTCGCAAGATGCGAGGTTCAAGCCAGCGGTGGCGGCCTTCCGACCGAAATTCCGTAAATAACCTGCAACACCTGGCTGACCTTCGATGGGAACCCGCGCATGACATTCCTGAGCTACGTCTACCGGTTCTTCTCCAACTTTGTCTTTCTGGCGCTAGTCTATTACAGCCTGAATTTCATGGAGAAATATCAGCAACGCGCGATTGTCGCGATTCTCGTGCTGGTCTATGCCGCGATGCATGCAGTCTCGGCGCTGCGTTCGTTTTATTTCTTCCAGCGGATCGAGCGTCTCGAGCTGGAGGCGCGCCGTCTCGCAGGGTTCGCCGAGGAGGGCCCCAGCGCAGCGTCGGCCCGCAAGCAAATCATCAGTGACGTCGGCACGCTGCGTCATGCCGGCGAAGTGAAGTCGTATATCGACCTGTTGTTTCTCGCTCTGGTCGTGCTGCTCTGCGTGTCAAAGATCGTGACGGATTGAACCGTCACACGCTTCTTTTCTTGACCTGGAGCAAATGCTTCAGCGCCCCCTTGCGGGCACGCACCACCTGCCGGTTTCCGCCGCCGGCCAGGTGAGACACGCCGTGTTGCCGGGCGCGTCCCAGATGGGGCCTGCCGCGGATCGTGTGCCGGGAGCCGGCTTCTGCCGAAGCCGTTTGATGACGCGCCGGGACCGCTTGTTCCGCGTGACGAGAAGGTGGGGCGGCCTGCATGGCTGCGCGCAGCCCTTCCCGGATTTCGAAAATGCTCTCGGCCGGGACCGGCAGGGCAATTGCGGCGTCGTCCTGCGCAAGCGCCAATTGCCGGGGCCACAGCGCCGCTCGCGGCAGCGGAACGCCGCGCACCAGCCGTTTGACCCGATCGAATGGTTCGGCAAGCGTCATCAACCGTCCGTCATGCCAGTCCAGATCCGACAGCGCGGGCGCTGCAAGCATACCGGCATCGGCAAAAACGAAATTCGGGATTTTGGGCCAGTGCGAGATCGCCACGGTCTCCGACGGCGGATGCAACCGCCATTGCAGCGGCTCCGTCGGCGTTGCGGGCTGTTCCGGTGTCGCCGGCACCACATGGACGATGCGATAGCCGCGCGCCTTCAGCTCGTTCAAAATCCGCGGCAATGCGGCGACCGTTCGCGGCTGGATGTCGTGGAGCAGCAGAATGCCTTTTCCCTTGTCCTCAAGCCGCTTGATCGCGAGGTCGTAGACACGCGAGGACGAAACGTGCCGCCAGTCGTCGGCCGGAAAATCGGCGCTCCAGATCTGGATGCCCAGCGATGCCAGGTAGTCCTCGGCGCCGTCGGCGCGCGACAGGCCCGGGATTCGGAAAAATGGCGCAGGCGCGCCTTCTCCAAGCGCCGCCGTTACCGATGCGATGCCGTCGTCGATCTCCTGCCTGGCGCGCTCGATCGACATCCGCTTCATGCCCTGCGGATGATCCTGGGTATGGGTGCCGATGCTGTGGCCGGCCTCGCGGAGCTTGCGGACGCCTTCCGGAGAGGACCGGGCCATGCGGCCGACGGTGAAGAAGGTCGCCTTCACGCATTGCGAGGCGAGAATTTCCAGAATCTGATTGCTGTAGCGCGGCAGCGGGCCGTCATCGAAGGTGAGCACCACCTCATGATCTTCGAGCGGCAGCGTTTCCGGATATTGCATGGTGCCGATCCGGGGATGCTCCCGTGGATCGACCACCAGGGTACGCGAGGTGCCGAGCGCGCCGGGATGACCGGGGCAGTCGGCGGCCGACGCAGCCTGTGCGGCGATGCCGGTGAACAGCCCCAAAGACAGGACCACGCACAAGGCGGCCCAAAGCGGAGCCCGAACGCCAACCAACGCGTTACCGATCATGAAACACCGTCTGCATTCCCGTTTACGTAGCGACAAATTGCCTGCGGCGCCATGAACGCCGGATTAATTGTTCGATTTCCGCATATAATTTCAGGGTCAGGGGACGCCGTCAAAGCGGACGCCGGATCCGCTCGGCACCAGATGGACCACGCGATAGTCATGGTCCCGCAGATAGCGCAAAAATGCCGGCAGCATGGCCGCGGTTCGTGCTTTGGAGTCGTGAAACAGGATAATGCCCCTTCGGGCGACCTTGAGCCGGTCGATGATCAGC
>JBGQCE010000410.1:0-4133 GCA_041495185.1 Bradyrhizobium sp. | reverse complement strand
TGATCGGCCGCCGCGAAACCTATATGAGCGGCGCGGCCTGATCGAACCGCATTCAGCCTTTTAAAGTTACAGCCTTCAAAATTGCATGAAGCAGCCGCGCTTTTGCGGCCGGTGCATTGTGGCCGGTTTCGGCCTATACTTGCATGTAATACCCAAGAAATCCGAGGAGTAACGCCATGTCCCCGACCGCTGCCGCACGCACTTCGCAAACCTCCGCCCCCTCGCTGCGCGACCGTCTGAAGGATTCCTCGCTGCTGCGCGACCGCTGCTACATCGACGGCGCATGGACCGGCACACCGGTCAATCCCGTGACCAATCCGGTCAACGGCGTCGAGCTTGCGAAGGTGCCAAGGATGAGCACCGCGGAAGCAACCCAAGCCGTCGAAGCCGCCGAGCGCGCGTTTCCGGCCTGGGCGAAACTCACCGCCAAGCAACGCTCCAACATCTTGCGTAAATGGTTCGATCTGATCATCGCCAACCGCGAAGACCTTGCGCTGATCCTGACCTCCGAGCAGGGCAAGCCGTTGGCGGAAGCGCTCGGCGAAGTCGATATCGGCGGCGCCTATGTCGAGTTCTTTGCTGAGGAAGCCCGCCGCGTCTACGGCGAAACCATTCCGACGCAGCGGCCGGACGCGCGGCTGCTGGCGATCCGCCAGCCGATCGGCGTCTGCGGCGCGATCACGCCGTGGAATTTTCCGTGTTCGATGATCACCCGCAAGGTTTCGCCGGCGTTGGCCGCCGGCTGCACCGTAGTCCTGAAACCCGCCAATGAGACGCCGCTCACGGCATTGGCGCTGGTGGCGCTGGCCGAGAAGGCGGGCGTGCCCAAGGGCGTGTTCAATATTCTTACCGGCAATTCGTCTGCGATCGGCAAGGTGTTGTGCGAACATCCGGCCGTGCGTTTCGTCGGCTTTACCGGATCGACCGAAGTCGGAAAGATCCTGTACCAGCAGGCCGCGGTCGGGGTGAAGAAGCTCGGGTTAGAGCTCGGCGGCAACGCGCCGTTCGTGGTGTTCGACGACGCCGATATTGACGCCGCGGTCGACGGCGCGATGGTCTCGAAATATCGCAACATGGGCCAGACCTGCGTCTGCGCCAACCGCATCTATGCCCAGGACAAGATCTACGATCAATTCGTCGAAAAACTCTCGAAGAAGGTCGCGGCGATGAAAATCGGCGACGGCACGGAAGCCGGCGTGACGCAGGGGCCGCTGATCAACATGGCTGCCGTCGACAAGGTCGAAAAGCACATCGCAGACGCGGTCAAGCACGGCGCGAAAATCGTCACCGGGGGAAAACGCCATTCGCTCGGCGGCACTTTCTTCGAGCCGACGGTGCTGGCGAACGTCGCGCCCGACGCGCTGGTGTCGCAGGAAGAAACCTTCGGGCCCCTGGCGCCGGTATTCCGCTTCAAGGACGAAGCCGACGTGATCGCGATGTGCAACAATTCGCCGTTCGGGCTTGCCTCCTATTTCTATTCGCGCGATCTCGGCCGGGTCTGGCGGGTCGCCGAAGCGCTGGAGTCCGGCATGGTCGGCGTCAACACTGGATTGATCACCACCGAGGTTGCGCCGTTCGGCGGCGTCAAGGAGTCGGGCCTCGGCCGCGAGGGCTCGCATCACGGCATGGAAGAATATGTCGAGATCAAATATGTGATGATGGCGGGGATCTAATTTATTCTACGTCGTCCCGGCCAAGCGAGCCAACGGATCGGCGCGAAGCGCCGCCCGATGACAGGCTCCGCGAGCGCGAGCCGGGACCCATAACCACCGAAGTCGGTGTTGCGCAAAGCTGGAGCTACCAGTCGATGCAACAACAAGCATCGGTGGTTATGGGTCCCCGCGTTCGCGGGGACGACGAGCGGATAAAGCCCGCTCATCGGGCTACGCATAGTTGAGCCCATCCATGAACAGACGCAGCCGCGGCGCCCATTTATGTGCGTCGCGGCCGGACGCCGAATGGCCGTACTCGCTGTCGAGCAGGAAATAGTCGGCATCGACACCTGCGGTCTTGAACCCCTGCATCACGCCGGGGGCGAGCTCCGGCGGAAACAGCTTGTCGGTTCGGGACAGCACATAGAGAACTTTCGACCTGATGTTGGAGAATTGCGCCGTCACGTCGAAGCCTCTAAGCGCCTTCGCCAGAATAATCAGGGAATTTGCATCGAACCCTCTTGCCCATCGCGCGGCCTCGTCGCGGATTGCCGCCTCGATTTGCTGGGGATCGGACATCGTATCGCGCAGGCGGGTCTCGATGCCGTAGGTCTTCAGCGTGGCGATGCGGATCTGGATCATGCTCTCCGGCACGCCGCCGCGATCGTAATAGTCGCCGCCGTTCCAGTTTGAATCCTTCGATAGGGTTGCGAGCAGGCGCGTGACGTTGCCCTCGGATCGCTCGCGCGGCACTAGCGGAGAGGTGACGATGGCTGCGATCCCGCGCATCATGTCCGGGTAGTTCACCGCCCATTGAAAGGCCTGGAACCCGCCATAGGACGGGCCGACAATCGCAACCAGTCTGCCGATCCCGAGATGATCGAGCAGCGCGCGTTGGGTCGCGACAATATCGCTCACGGTGATATCGGGGAACCGGGGTCCGTAACGCTTGCCCGTCGCGGGATCGATGCTTGCCGCATTGGTCGATCCGTAAGCAGACCCCAGCATGTTAGGACAAATGACAAGGAAACGGTTGGTATCGACCGCCTTGCCGGGACCGACGATCTCGTTCCAGCTTCCTTCGCCCGTCGATCCACCGGGATCGATCATCTGCGGACCGCTGGTGTTGCCATGGGTGACCAGCACCACATTGTCGCGATTCGGCGCAAGAATGCCCAACGTCCGATAGGCGATCGTCACGGTAGGCATGACGACCCCGCTTTGCAGGCGGAAATCGCTGGTGACAAAGGTTTTCACATCAGCTGCAGGAATTGGTGCCGTCATCTTCTTAAACCCCACAAACGAGGTATCTCAGCACGCGAACGGTCAAAACGCAAAAACCGCCTGGAAGATTCGCGCAGCCGTTTTGCGAGCCGAAGTCCGGTCCCCGAGTGGCTTGACGCAGGTCAAACGAGGTCGACGCAGATCGCGTATTTTTTGGGCAGATATCCATTCCGGCCAAGCGTGTCGTTCGGTATCATCGCGCGGCCGATGCAACCGAACCAAGCATGCTGAACCAGACCCATTTTGCGCCCGACGAGAAGCTGCTGCTCTCCCGATTCTGGCAGAGCGCATCGGGATTTTGGCGGGGCCCAAGGGCATGGCGGGCATGGCTTCTGGTTGCGGTGCTGATCGCTACCGTGCTTCTGCAATTGCTGACGCAGTACGCGCTGAATTACTGGAATCGCGATTTCTTCAACGCGATCGGGCGCAAGGACGGCGCAGAACTCTGGACCCAGGCATTGCGGTTTGTGCCGCTGGCCGCGGCCAGTCTCACGCTTACGGTCTTCTCGGTCTGGGCCCGCATGACCATGCAACGCACCTGGCGCGCATGGCTCAGCAATCACCTCTATGACTACTGGCTGAAAGACGATCGCCATGTCCAGTTGAGGTCCGCGGCGGCAGACCATCAGGCTCCCGAGTTCCGCATCGCCGAGGACGCCAGGGTTGCGACCGATCTGCCCGTCGACCTCGTGCTTGGGTTGTTGCAGTCGCTGCTCAATGCCGTGACGTTCATCGGAATTCTCTGGTCGGTGGGAGATGGCCTGCCCATTGACCTCGGTGGTTTCGTCCTGAACATTCCGGGTTACCTCGTCATCGCGGTGATCGTTTATTCCGCCCTGCTTTCGGCCGGCATCTTCCTGATCGCCAGCCATCTGACACGCGTGATGGAGGAAAACAAACGGACCGAGGCCGAGTTGAGGTCGATCGGCACGCATCTGCGTGAGAGCGGCGAAAGGACCGCGGTTCCGGACGGCAAGAAGGATGCGCGTCAAGTCATCGGCGCGCCGTTGAAGGCGGTGATCGCCATCTGGCGGATCTATATGTGGCAGTTGATGCGGATGACAGTGGTGACCTATTCCAGCCTTTTGGTCACCCCGGTTATCGGCTTGTTGCTGTGTACCCCGAAATATCTCATGGGCACGATGACCCTCGGCGAAGTAGTTCAGGCCGCCGCCGCATTCGTCGTCGTCCAGGGCG
>JBGQCE010000409.1:0-4138 GCA_041495185.1 Bradyrhizobium sp. | reverse complement strand
TCGCTTCCGTCCACGCCCATGAAGTCGCCGGAGGAAAACACGCTGACGCCGGAGACCTTCAGATTGGTCGCAACGACGCTGCCACCATACGCCACCGCGTCGCCCGCCAGATGCCGCGCCAGAACGCGCGCCTGTTCGTAAGCCGGCTCGACCAGGCCGTAACAGATGCCGCGATGCTCGGCGCATTCGCCGAGTGCGAAAATATCCGGCGCGCCGGTTTGCATGACATCGTCGACCACGACGCCGCGATTGACGGGAATGCCGGCTTCCCTGGCAAGCGCGATATTCGGCCGGATGCCGGCCGCGAAAATCACCGCGTCGGCCTCGATCCGCCGTCCGTCCGCCAGCTCGACGCCTTCGACGCGCGTCTCGCCATGGATATGCGTGGTGTCGGCATTGAGCAGAACCTTGATGCCCTTGCGCTCGACCAGTGATTTCAGCAAATCGGCCGCCGGCGCGTCGAGCTGGCGTTCCATCAGCCGGTCCATCAGATGAACGAGCGTCACCGGCGCGCCTGCCTTGGCAAGACCATGAGCCGCTTCCAGCCCCAGCAATCCGCCGCCGACCACGACGACGCGCTTCTTCTGCGCCGCGAGCGTCAGCAGCAGATCGACGTCGCGGCTGTCGCGAAAGGTGTGCACGCCGGCGAGATCGGCGCCGGGCACGTTGAGCCGCAGCGGCGTCGAGCCGGTGGCAATGACCAGCCTGGAAAACCCGACGCTCTCTTCGTTTGCGATCTTGAGTTCACGGCGGCCGACATCGATCTCGGTGGCGACGCAGCCATATTTCAGGGTGACGCCGCGGTCGCGCCACCAATTGGCCGGCCTGAGCTCGATGTCATGCGAAGCCGTTTCGCCCGCGAGCACCGACGACAGCAACACGCGATTATAGGCCAGCCGCGGCTCGTCGCCGATCACTGCAATGGCGTAACGCCCCAGCGCGACCTTCGCCAGTTCGTCGACCAGACGCAAAGCGGCCATTCCATTACCAACGATAACCAGCGGTTCACTCACGGCGTGTCCTCACTCGGCGGCTTGAGAGCGGGGAGAGGCAAAAAAGAATTACGCAGCCTCGACAAAACGATGCCGCTCGTAGAGGAATTCCAGCACGCGCTGCCGGCATTTCAGGTACGCGGCGTTGGTCGAGAGCTCGAGGCGCTTGCGCGGACGCGCCAACGGCACGTCCAGAACTTCACCGATCCGCGCGCTCGGCCCGTTGGTCATCATCACGATGCGGTCCGACAGCAAAACCGCCTCATCAACGTCATGCGTGATCATCAGAATGGTGTTGCCGAGCTTTTGATGCAGCGCCATCACCGAATCCTGCAGATGAGCGCGGGTCAGGGCGTCGAGCGCGCCGAACGGCTCGTCCAGCAGCAACACTTTCGGCTCCATCGCCAGTGCACGCGCAATGCCGACGCGCTGCTTCATACCCCCCGATATTTCCGCCGGATGTTTGTCCTTGGCGTGCGCCATCTGCACCAGATTGAGGTTGTGCATGGTCCAGCCGTTGCGTTCGGCGCGGCTCTTGCTCGATGCGAAAACCTTGTCGACGCCGAGGCGGACGTTTTCATAGACCGTGAGCCAGGGCAGCAGGCTGTGGTTCTGGAACACCACCGCGCGATCCGGACCCGGCGAATTGACTTCGCGATTTTCCAGCAGCACGCAGCCCATCGTGGTGTTGGTGAGACCGGCGACGATATTGAGCAGAGTGGACTTGCCGCAGCCGGAATGTCCGATAATCGAGACGTATTCGCCCCTCTCGATCGACAGATTGATGTCCTTCAGCACCTCGGTCGAGGCGGCGCCGCGGGTGAAGGTCTTGTCGATGTGGTCGAGTTTCAGATAGGGGTGCATGACACGTTCCTTCAGTTCAGCGCGGTGCCGCGGGTCACGAACTTCGCAAGTCCCGCAATCATGCGGTCGAGCACGAAGCCGATGATGCCGACGTAGAACAGCGCCAGAATGATTTCGCTGATGTGCGAGGAATTCCAGGCATCCCAGATGAAGAAACCGATGCCGACGCCGCCGATCAGCATTTCCGCCGCGACGATGGCAAGCCAGGACAGGCCGATACCGATGCGCAGGCCGGTGAAGATGTAGGGGGCAGCAGCCGGGATCATGATCTTCCAGAAAAATTCCAGCGGGTTGAGCCGAACCACCGCGGCGACATTTCGGTAATCCTGCGGGATGTTGCGAATACCGACCGCGGTATTGATGATGATCGGCCAGATCGAGGTGATGAAGATCACGAAGATCGCCGAGGGCTGGCCGTCACGAAAGGCAGCAAGCGAAAGCGGCAGCCATGCCAGCGGCGGAATGGTACGAAGCACCTGGAAGATCGGATCGAGCCCGCGCATTGCCCAGACCGATTGCCCGACCAGCGTGCCGAGCGCGATACCTGCGACCGCGGCAAGCGAATAGCCGAGCGCGACGCGATGAAGGCTGGCGGAGAGATGCCAGAACAAACCCTTGTCGATGCCGCCGTGATCGAAGAACGGATCGAAGATCAGCTCCTTGGTGTCCTTGAAGACCCGCGACGGCGGCGGCAAGGTCGAGCCGGCGCGCCGGCACACCATCTCCCAGAACAGCATCAGCAACGCGAGCACGATCAGCGGCGGCACGACCCGGGCCGCGATCTCGCGCGTCATCTTGGTGTATTTGTCGGCGCGCGGCGGCCGTCTCGGGGTCATCGTAACGACCGGCGCCGCTGTGGTGGCGGGCACCGCCGTTTCAGGTTCGATCTTCATGGCAGGCATATTCATCGAAACTGCATCTCCGTGTTCACGAGGCGAGCCGCCCGCATGCGGGCGGCTCTGCCGTTGTCAGACATCAACACGCTTGATGGACAGGGACTTCAGATACGCCGCCGGATTTTCCGGATCGAATATCTTGCCGTCGAAGAAGGTTTCCTTGCCGCGCGACTTGGAGGCCGGGATATCGGATGCGGCAACGCCGAGGGCCTTTGCGGCGTCGCGCCAGATATCCTCGCGATTGACCTTGGCGATCAGCGCCTTGACGTCGTAACCCGCCTCGTATTTGCCCCAACGGATATCCTCGGTGAGGAACCAGAGGTCGTGGCTCTGGAACGGATAAGAGGCATGATCGCTCCAGTACTTCATGACATGCGGGCTGTTTTCGACCACCTTGCCGGTGCCGTAGTCGAACTTGCCCCTGGTGCGATCGAGAATGTCTTCGACCGGACAGTTGATCCACTGGCGTTTGCCCATGATGGTCGCGAGTTCTTCCTTGTTCTCGGTCTTGTCGGCCCACTGCTGCGCCTCCATGACCGCCATGGTGATCGCTTGCGCAGCCTTCGGATTCTTGTCGACCCAGGCGGCACGCATGCCGAACGATTTTTCCGGATGCTTGCTCCAGATTTCGCCGGTGTTGACTGCCGTGTAGCCGATGTCCTGATGGATCAGTTGCAGGTTCCATGGCTCGCCAACGCAGAAGCAGTCCATGGTTCCGACCTTCATGTTGGCGACCATCTGCGGCGGCGGCACCACGATGGTTTCGATGTCCTTGTCGGGATCGATGCCGCCGGCGGCAAGCCAGTAGCGGATCCACAGATCGTGGGTACCGCCCGGGAACGTCATCGCCGCTTTGATGGCCTTGCCGGAGGCCTTCTTCTTTTCCAGCGCGACTTTGAAGGGCGCCGTATCGACGCCAATCTTGAGGTCGGCGTATTCCTTGGCGACCGAGATACACTGCGCATCGAGATTGAGCCGCGCCAGGATGTACATCGGCGTCGGCTGATTGTTCTGTGTCACCTTGCCGGAGGAAATCAGATACGGCATCGGCGTCAGGATATGCGCGCCATCGATGCCGTTGCCTTCCGAGCCGAGCACGAGGTTGTCGCGCGTCGTGCCCCACGACGCCTGCTTCTGCACGTCGACATCAGGCATGCCGAATTTGGCGAACAGACCCTTGTCCTTGGCCACGAACAGCGCGCCGGCATCGCTGAGCGCGATGAAGCCGAGTTTCGCGCCCGTCACTTCCGGGCCCGCGCCTTGCGCGAAGGCGCCAGCGGGAAAATTCAGTCTTGCGGCGGCAAGCAGCGCGGCGGTTCCCGCGGTCGCTTTAAGGACCTGGCGCCGATTGAGGCCGCGGCGGAAGATCTGTTCGGTAGGCTTCGT
>JBGQCE010000408.1:0-4144 GCA_041495185.1 Bradyrhizobium sp. | reverse complement strand
TCCCGCGCGGGCCTCGACCGCCGCCTTCATGGTCTGCGGATAGGCGTGCACGGTCAGGAACGTCGCACCGAGCCTGGCGACGCTCTCGACACCGCGCGCCACCGTATTGCCGATGTCATGCAGCTTGAGATCGACGAAAACCTTCTTGCCGCTGTCGGCGAGTTTTCGCACCAGCGGCAGGCCTCCGGCATAAGCGAGCTGATAGCCGATCTTGTAGAACGTCACGCTGTCGCCGAGCCGGGCAATCATCGCTTCCGCCGTAGCGACATCAGGCAGATCGAGCGCCACAATCAACCGGTCGCGGGGAGCGATAACAGATGGCTGCATGTCACCTCACATCATGCGCTGGGAAACGTCGATCAGCTGCCGCACCAGCGCGTTGAGCGCCTCGATATCGGCCGGATGTTTCAATCTGTCCATATCATCATAGGCCTCGCCCGCGAATGACACCGCGAGCTGGTTCGGAATAACCGTGGCGTGGCAGGCCGACAGGATCAGCCGCAGCGCCGCCAAAGCGCGCGTTCCGCCGAGCCGGCTCTCCGAGGCCGCGGCAATTGCAAAGATGCGATCGCGAAAGACCTGACCGCGGATTTCCTGCGCATCCTGCACACGCGTCACCCAGTCGATGGTGTTCTTGACCAGAGGCGGCACCGACGAATTGTATTCCGGCGTGACGAAGAGGACGCCCTGATGCGCGCCGATCATGCGCTTGAGATTGATGGCATTCTTCGGCACGCCCGATTTGGTCTGCAGGTCGCCGTCATAGATCGGGAGGGGAAAATCGCCGAGCGAAATGCGGGTGACTTCCGCGCCGGCCTGCGCGAATTGATATGCGGCGGCCGCCGCAAGCCTCGCATTGTGCGAGCCGGTGCGAAGCGAGCCGGGGATCACAAGGATTTTCAGCGCGGACATGATTTAATTCGTACACGACGGATCCGCCGCGGCACTGGTGCCGGACGGTATCAGTCCTTGCGATACACCCAGACACGCGCCGGCGGAAGGTTCATCCAGATCCGCTCGGAGGCTTCTGTGGACACGCCCGGCAGCGATTTCGGAATCGGCGGCACAACCGAATAGGTGAACTGCACGAACGGCGCGCCAGGCGCCAGCGCGAGGAAGGCCTCGCGGATCAGTTTCAGGCGTGTCAGCATCGGCTTGGTGACAAGCGGCAGGCCGGACACCACAGCGGAAGCGGGGGCGCTCAGCACATTCCGGAGTGAGTCCCGCAACGTATAGGCGTCGCCCTGCACGACCTTGGCATGCGGATAGCGGTCGCGCAGCAGCGCGCAAAATCCAGGATTATATTCGACGAGGACGAGGCGTTTCTGATCGACGCCATGCTCGATCAGCGCGCTGGTGATCGCACCGGTGCCGGGTCCAAGCTCGACAACGGGCCCGGAGGAGCCGATATCGACATACTGCGCCATGGTGCGCGCCAGCAGCCGCCCCGAAGGCATCACGGCACCCATGTGAAGCGGCTTCTCGATCCATGAACGGAGAAAACGAACCTCATCGTCGAGACGAAGGGGCTTTTTCAACGCACGCACGGACGATTGCAGAGGCATGTCGCTACCAGGCGGGACCGCGTTTTGAGCGGCAATGTTAGAAAATAGTCATAAAGACGTATAGGTAGCAGGCGATACGGTCAAGCCGGACTCGTCCTACGAGTTGGCGCGATTACCGAAGAAGTCCTTGACCTTAGTGAAGAAACCCGCCGCTTCGGGCTGGGTTGCGCCGGACGATAAATTTTCGAACTCGGCCAGCAATTCCTGTTGCTTCTTGGTCAGATTCTGCGGCGTTTCGACCACGACCTGGACGTACATGTCTCCGGTCTGGCGCGAGCGGAGTACCGGCATGCCCTTTGATGCAATGCGAAAGCGGCGGCTGGACTGGGTTCCCGAGGGGATTTTCACCTTGGTCTTGCCCTTGTCGATGGTCGGCACCTCGAATTCGCCGCCCAGCGCCGCCGTCACCATCGAGATCGGCACGCGGCAGTGCAGGTCGGCGCCATCGCGCTGAAAGAACTGATGCGTGGCCAGCGACAGGAAAATGTAGAGATCGCCTGATGGACCGCCGCGGACGCCGGCCTCGCCTTCGCCGGCAAGCCGGATGCGCGTGCCGTCTTCGACGCCTTGCGGGATATTGACCGACAAGGTCCGCTCGCGCGTCACCCGTCCCGAACCGGAACATGACGGACAGGGATCCTCGATCATCTGGCCGCGGCCCTGACAGCCGGGGCAGGTTCGCTCCAGCGTGAAAAATCCCTGCGCCTGCCGCACCCGGCCCGCCCCGCCGCACATCGAGCAGGTCTTCGGCTTGGTGCCGGCCTTGGCGCCGGTGCCCGAACAGGATTCGCAGGTGACCGAGACCGGAATCTCGATCTGGGCGGTCTTGCCGAGGAACGCTTCCTCCAGCGTGATTTCCATATTGTAGCGCAGGTCCTGGCCGCGCTCGCGGCCGCCGCGCCCGCGCTGCCCGGCCATGCCGAACAGATCCTCGAAAATATCCGAGAAGGACGAGGCAAAGCCGGCGCCGAATCCGGGACCGCCGCCGCCCGCGCCCTGCTCGAATGCCGCGTGGCCGAAGCGGTCATAGGCGGCGCGCTTGTCGCCGTCTTTCAGGACTTCGTAGGCTTCGTTGATTTCCTTGAAACGGATTTCGCTTGATGCATCGCCCGGATTCTTGTCCGGATGCCATTTCATCGCGAGCTTGCGGAACGCGGCCTTGAGCTTGGACTCGTCCGCGTTTCGCTCGACTTCGAGGGTTTCGTAATAGCAGCGCTTGGTGGACATCCGTCAAATCCGCCCGAAGTTCGTTCTCATCCCGAAGGAATGCGTCTTTAGAAGATGCAGCCTCCGGCTTAACGAAAAATGACCCCCATCCTGCGAGACGCGGCTCGCGCGCTCTTCAGAATGAGGGTCACGATCATCGCCGCTTAAGCAGACTTCTTGTTGTTCTTGTCATCGTCGACCTCGGTAAATTCCGCGTCGACCACGTTGTCCTTCGCGGCATCCTTGGCCGCATCGGCCTCGGCCTGCTGCTTGTACATCGCCTCGCCGAGCTTCATGGAAGCCTGCGCCAGCGTGTTGGTCTTGGCCTTGATCGCCTCGGCATCGTCACCCTTCAGCGCTTCCTTCAGATCGCTGACGGCGTCTTCGATGACGCGGCGCTCGCTCTCCTCGACCTTCGAACCATGTTCGGCCAGCGCCTTCTCGGTGGAGTGCACCAGACTGTCGGCATGGTTCTTGGCGTCGACCGCTTCGCGGCGCTTCTTGTCCTCGGCGGCATTGGCCTCGGCGTCCTTGACCATTTTCTGGATGTCGGCTTCCGACAGGCCGCCGGAGGCCTGAATCCGGATCTGCTGCTCCTTGCCGGTCGCCTTATCCTTGGCCGAGACATTGACGATGCCGTTGGCGTCGATATCGAAGGTCACCTCGATCTGCGGCATGCCCCGCGGCGACGGAGGAATGCCCATCAAGTCGAACTGACCCAAAACCTTGTTGTCGGCCGCCATTTCGCGCTCGCCCTGGAACACGCGGATGGTGACCGCGTTCTGGTTGTCCTCGGCGGTCGAGAACACCTGGCTCTTCTTGGTCGGGATCGTGGTGTTGCGGTCGATCAGCCGCGTGAACACGCCGCCCAAGGTCTCGATGCCGAGCGAGAGCGGGGTCACGTCGAGCAGCAGCACGTCCTTCACGTCGCCCTGCAGCACGCCCGCCTGGATTGCGGCGCCGATCGCCACCACCTCGTCCGGGTTCACGCCCTTATGGGGCTCGCGCCCGAAGAAGGTCTTCACCGTCTCGACCACTTTCGGCATGCGCGTCATGCCGCCGACGAGAACCACCTCGTCGATCTCGGCAGCCTTCAGGCCGGCATCCTTCAACGCGTTCTGGCAGGGGCCGATGGTCTTCTGGATGAGATCGTCCACCAGGCTCTCGAGCTTGGCCCGGGTGAGCTTCATGGTGAGATGCTTCGGGCCGGACTTGTCGGCGGTGATGAACGGCAGGTTGATCTCGGTCTGCGTGGTCGAGGACAGCTCGATCTTGGCTTTCTCAGCCGCCTCTTTCAGGCGCTGCAGCGCCAGCTTGTCGCCGCGCAGATCGATGCCCGACTCTTTCTTGAACTCGTTGGCGAGATAATCGAC
>JBGQCE010000407.1:0-4151 GCA_041495185.1 Bradyrhizobium sp. | reverse complement strand
GTGCTGATCGGCGCCGGACTTCTGGCGCGCAACGCCGCCGCCAAGGGCTTGACCGCAAAGCCCTGGGTCAAGACATCGCTGGCGCCGGGCAGCCAGGTGGTCGCGGAATATCTTTCCAATTCCGGACTACAGCTCGACCTCGACAAGGTCGGGTTCAATCTGATCGGGTTTGGCTGCACCACCTGCATCGGCAATTCCGGGCCGCTGCCGGAAGAGATTTCGAAATCGATCAACGACAACGGCATCATCGCCGCCGCCGTGCTGTCGGGTAACCGCAATTTCGAAGGCCGCGTCAGTCCGGACGTGCAGGCCAACTATCTGGCCTCGCCGCCTTTGGTGGTGGCCTATGCGCTGGCGGGAACGGTGACGAAGAATCTCGCGGTCGAGCCGATCGGCAACGGCAAGGACGGCAAGCCGGTCTATTTGAAGGACATCTGGCCGACGACGAAGGAGATCAACGCTTTCATGAAGAAGTTCGTGACCGCGGCGATCTTCAAGAAGCGCTATGCCGATGTGTTCAAGGGCGACACCAACTGGCGCAAGATCAAGACGGTGGAGAGCGAGACCTATCGCTGGAACATGAGCTCGACCTACGTTCAAAACCCGCCCTATTTCGAAGGCATGAAGAAAGAGCCGGAACCGATCGTCGATGTCGTCGACGCGCGTATTCTGGCGATGTTCGGCGACAAGATCACCACCGATCACATCTCGCCGGCCGGAGCGATCAAGCTGACGTCGCCTGCCGGGAAATATCTGTCGGAGCATCAGGTGCGCCCGGCCGACTTCAATCAATACGGCACGCGGCGCGGCAACCATGAAATCATGATGCGCGGCACCTTCGCCAACATCCGTATCAAGAACTTCATGCTGAAAGGCGCCGACGGCAATATTCCCGAAGGTGGTCTGACCAAGCATTGGCCCGACGGCGAGCAGATGTCGATCTACGACGCCGCGATGAAGTACCAGGCCGAGAAAGTGCCGCTGGTGGTTTTCGCCGGCGCCGAATACGGCAACGGCTCGTCGCGCGACTGGGCCGCGAAGGGAACCCGGCTGCTCGGCGTCCGCGCCGTGATTTGCCAGAGCTTCGAGCGCATCCATCGCTCCAATCTCGTCGGCATGGGCGTGCTGCCGCTGACCTTCGAGGACGGCACTTCGTGGTCGTCGCTCGGGCTGAAGGGCGATGAGACCGTAACAATACGGGGGTTGCAAGGCGACCTGAAACCGCGGCAGAAGTTGACGGCGGAGATCGTGTCCGGCGATGGCTCGCTGCGCCGCGTGTCGCTGCTGTGCCGGATCGATACCCTCGACGAACTCGAATATTATCGAAACGGCGGCATCCTGCATTACGTGCTGCGCAAACTGGCGGCGTGATGATTTGTGATCGATGGCTCACTGCGAAGTGAGTAGCGAGTGAAGGGGAGGCGGCCTATGAAGGGTCGCCTTCTTGCGTTCGGATGCGGTGCGATCAGGTGCCGCGAAAGTATTAACGACGACGATGCGGGTATTTCCTGGACTCAGTATGACAGTGATGATGGCCTATAATTGTATTTCGCGGTGGTCGGGTGCACTCGGCGTCTGCGCGATTGTTGCCATCATCCGTCCGGCCCATGCCGACCCGCGCGCGGTGGTGGAACTGTTCACGTCGCAAGGCTGCTCGTCATGTCCGCCCGCCGACAAGATTATCGGCGAACTGGCCAAGGATCCCTCGGTCATCGCGCTGAGCATGCCGATCGATTACTGGGATTATCTGGGCTGGAAGGACACGCTGGCGGATGCGCGCTTCAGCGCCCGTCAGAAAGCCTATTCCCAGATGCGCGGCGATCGCGAAGTTTACACGCCGCAAGTTGTCGTCAATGGATCCGTGCATGTGATCGGCAGCGATCGTGTCGGTATCGAAAGCGCCATCGGCAGTACCAGGAAGGCCGACAGTGTGATGTCGGTTCCGGTGACGATGACGCTGGCCGGCAAGCAGATAACCGTATCTGTCGCGGCCTCCAGCAAGGGTCCCGCCGCGATGCACGGTGAAGTCTGGATCTGCTCGATCGCGAAGGCGATCCCGATTTCAATCGGTCGCGGAGAAAATGGCGGCCGCGAGCTCACCTATTACAATGTGGTGCGTAACCTGCTCAAGGTCGGTGACTGGAACGGCAGTTCCGGCAGCTGGACGGTGCCGCTGGAAAATATTTCCCGCGAGGGCGTCGATGCCGCGGTGGTCTATGTCCAGGACGGCAATCGAGACAAGCCCGGCGCGATGTTAGGGGCGGCGTATACGTCGCTTCATTGAATTACGCTTAAATCTCTGGACGCGATCGCTGCAGAACCTGTCGCGGCGCTGAAGGATTCCAGCACCCCCAAAAAGAAAAAGGACCAACTCGCGTTGGCCCAGTATGGGGATAAACTATTCTGCGAATAGGCCCGATCCCGACGGCCCCGGGGGGCTGGGGGCTGAGGAATCCGGAACCGAAAGGATCGGGCCAACGCAGTATGCTTTTCTCGCAATCCAGAAGGGCGGGCGCTGGGCGGAAGTGGGGCGGCATTAAGATTCCGCTAACGATCCCGTGACGGCATGTTTTCGGCTGCGGAGGGGGCGCGGACAATTCGTCGCGCGCCGATTCAGCCGCCACGGCCCCCTTGCAGCGGGCCGCGGTTGGCGCAATCATGGGTCTTGCGGCATGATCCCGACCCGGTAGGGCCGCATTAGCGCAAAGTGGAATCCGGTTTTCGGAACAGGATCAGGCCAGGGATGACAGGAGGCGCTCCATGAGTTCGATGTCGGAGGAAGCCGATCCAAGCGAGAGCCGCGCAGCGGCGCGCAATGCCGCTGCGGTTACCTTGCCAGGCCGGGTCACGTTCAATCGTTTCGAACTCAATCGCATCCTGAATCTGTACGGGCGCATGGTCGCCGATGGCGAGTGGCGCGACTATGCCATCGATTTTCTGAAAGACCGCGCGGTGTTTTCGGTGTTCCGCCGCGCTTCCGAAGTTCCGATCTACCGCATCGAAAAAGATCCGCGGCTCGCGCGCAAGCAGGGCATTTACAGCGTGATCTCGGCGACCGGGCTGATCCTGCGCCGCGGCCACGAGCTCGACCGCGTGCTGCTGGTGATCGACCGCAAGCTGGCGGTGGTTTAGCGTTAAGCCTCCGCGTCCGCCGGCAGCGTGGTGGCGCCGTCGCCAAGCGCTAGCTGCATCATCACGGTGTCGAGCCAGCGGCCGAACTTGAAGCCGACATTCGGGTGGGTCCCGATCATCCGAAATCCGCACCTCGCATGCACGCCGATCGATCCGGCATTGGCGGAATCGCCGATCACCGCGATCATCTGCCGATAGCCGCGTGCCTCTGACTCCGTGATCAGCCGTTGCAGCAATTGCAGGCCGACGCCACGCCGGTGAATTGCGGGCTGAAGATAGACCGAATTCTCGACGGTGAAGCGATAGGCCGGCCGCGGCCGGTATGCCCCGGCATAGGCATATCCGACCACGCGGCCGTCGAGGGCGGCGACGAAGTAGGGGAAGCCGCCCTCCATCAGCACGTCGAACCGCCGCCTCATCTCGGCGAGATCAGGCGGGATCAGCTCGAACGTCGCGGTGCCGTAACGGACCGCATGCTCATAGATATCGGTAATGAAGGGGAGGTCGGCCGCGGTGGTGTGCCGGATTTCGAGCGAGGACATGGCAGTAGGAAGGATATCAGCAGACGGAGCTAGATCAACTTTCTTTCGTCATGGCCGGGCATAGTGGGTCTGCCTTGCGCAGACTACGTAAACTTGTCTGCGCTCCCGGCCATCCACGTCTTGTTCGCCCAGGGACTGTTGAGACGTGGATGCCCGGCACAAGGCCGGGCATGACGGGCAACTAGCTCCCCAATCCCGTCCCGCCATAGAGCCAGGCGAGATCGCGATAGTAATCTTCCGAACTCTTCGCGCTCATGATGGCGTTGCGGATGCGGGCGTGTTCGCCTGATGGGTGATAGATATGTTCGCCGATGGCGCGGGACAGCAGCTGCACCCGCGCGGTGCGCGGAAAGCGCTGCAAACGATATTTCTCCAACGCAGTACCGTGATCGCCGGGATAGGCGCCCAGCATATGCGACAGGCACACCGCGTCCTCCATCGCCTGACACGCGCCTTGTGCGAAATACTGCAGCATCG
>JBGQCE010000406.1:0-4154 GCA_041495185.1 Bradyrhizobium sp. | reverse complement strand
TGTTCGGCAACATTTTCGAAATGGCCGCGCCTGATATCCATCCGCAGGCTGGCCGCCAGACAGAACAGATCATGCAGCGAGATCGTGACGGCAACGCCATAGGGTGTCGCGGCAACGCGTATTTCGTCGTCGGACGCAGCCATCCTGATGGCGAGGCGGATGATTTGCCACGGCGCGGTCAACCGCTGCATGACCAGCGACAGCGCGAACGGCAGCACCTGTGGCGTTTGCAGGGAGGGAACGTTGAGGGAAGCGCTTACTGCGTCAATCTGCGGATCGCCGAAGACCCGCAAATAGCTTGGAAGCCGTCCGCTGAAAGTGTCGAGCGCTTCGCGGGCCTGCAAGACCGAGCCGATCGGCAGCAGATCCTCGATCACCTCGGGTGGACCTACGCGCGCCAGCGCGCGCTGCGTGTCAGCGCCGGGCACGGGCATGGCGATCTTGAAGATCGCATCGGCGGCGGCGATTTGCAATTTACGGACCGCGGGTTCGAGATTGGACGCCGCTCCGGTCTCGCGCATCCGGGCCAATGCGGCCTCGAATTCGCGCGCCTGGTCGGGCGCGCCGTCGCGGATCAGCCATTGCCACACCGGCAGCAGCGATGCCCGGTTGACCTGACCCGGCCGTACCGGAAGGTTGCCTTCAACGAGAAACGGCTCAAGCGGGCGGAACAATAGCCGCGCCGGATCGTCGATGCGCGGCAGCGCCTCCTCTTCGGTTCCGCGCACAACCTTGCGCAATTGTTCGAGCACGAAGGTGGCGACGGTCGTGTCTTCGCCGCGCTCGATGGCACGCTCGAACTCCCGCATCAGCAGCGCCTGCGACTGCGGCGGAAGCTGCACGAGAAAATCTCTCAGCCGCTCGATGGATGTCTGGCTCATGCGCCCGGGTGCACATTTGTGTCGTACGGACGTCAAAACCGTCCACCGGGCATCATAAAAGCCCCGGCGTTAAGAAGTCGTTTAGGAACAATGAAATTAACTGGCGCTCAGACCCCCGGCAGCACCAGTTCCGCCCGCAAACCCCCGATCGGCGCGCCGCCGAGCATGAGGCTGCCGCCATAGAGGCCTGCGAGATCGACCACGATCGACAGCCCCAGCCCGGAGCCTGGCTTGGACTCGTCCAGCCGCTGGCCACGGCGCGAGACCTGCGCACGCTCGGCCGCCGACAGCCCCCGCCCGTCGTCGTCGACGATGATGCGCAGCATCGGCACGGCGCCGGGCTCGTGCGGTGGTTCCACCAGCACCTCGATGAATACCTGCGACTCTGCCCATTTGCAGGCGTTGTCGACGAGGTTGCCGGCCATCTCCTCGAGATCCTGCCGCTCGCCGCGAAACTTCGCCTGCGGGTCGGCCTTGACCTCGATGGCGATGTTGCGGCTGCGATGGATCTTCTCCATGGTCCGGCGCAGCGCCTCGATCGCCGGCGCGACCTCGGTGACCGTGCCGATGACGGTGAGCCGCGCGGCGATGCGCGCACGCTCCAGATGATGCGCGACCTGGTCGCGCATCACATCGGCCTGCTCCAGAATCTTGGTCGCGAACGGATCGGCACCGTGCGATGAAGCCTCGTTGACGATGACGGACAGCGGCGTCTTGATGGCATGCGCGAGATTGCCGACATGGGTGCGCGCGCGCTCGACGATTTCGCGGTTGGCGTCGATCAATGCATTGGTCTCGCGCGCCAGCGGCGCGATCTCGACGGGAAATTCGCCCTCGAGCCGCTCGGCGCGACCGGAACGGATATCCGCGATCGATTCCGAAATGCGTTTCAGCGGCGCAAGGCCGAAACGGACCTGGAAGATCGTGGTCAGCAGCAGCACGATTCCGAGCGCAGCGAAGGTGCCGCCGAGGTAATAATCGAAGCTGCGGATTTCGTCGAAAATCTCTGACGCGTCGCCGGCGACGCTGACGAGATACTTGCCGTCGGCGCCGAGATCGACCGGCCGTTCCACCATGCGCAGGTTCTGGCCCTCGGGACCATCGACATAGCCGAGACGGATGCCGGCCGCCGTCAGTTCGGCGTCATGTTCTTCGAGCTTCGGCAGCGTTTTGTCCCACAGCGAGCGCGAGCAGCGCACCTGGGCCTTGTCCGAGCAGCGCACCTCGACCTTGTCGGAGTCCGTACGAGCGATCTGCCAATACCAGCCGGACAGCGGCAGTTCGAACAGCGGTTCGCCGAGCGACTGGAACTGATGGTCGGGCGGCTCGTCGGGGGTCGCGACCTCCGCGATCAGGGTGCGCAAATAAAGATTGAGACGGCGGTCGAAGGCGCGCTCGGTAGCGCCACGGTACACCGACGACAACACGATGCCGGTGATGACCAGGATCACCACCACCCATGCGGTCGCCGACAGGAACAGCCGGGTGGCGAGCGAGCTGGCACGCATCAGGGATTGATCCCGAAAGGCATGTCTTCGGGCCACGCCCCGACGGATGGATGGCGGTTTTCGGACAAGGTCATGCTCTAACCAAAGGCTGCGCCTGCCGCCTGGTCAACACCGTTGATCAGGCGCCCGGCGATGGCGGCGTCAGCAGATAGCCAAGCCCCCGCACGGTCTGGATGATATCGACGTCCAGCTTCTTGCGGATGCGGCCGACAAATACTTCGATGGTATTGGAGTCGCGGTCGAAATCCTGATCGTAGAGATGCTCGACCAGTTCGGTGCGCGACACCACGCGCCCGGTGTGGTGCATGAGATATTCCAGCAGACGGTACTCGTGCGAGGTCATCTTGATCGGATTGCCTGACACGCTGACCCGGTTGGTTCGGGTATCCAGCGAAACCGGCCCGCAGGTCAGCTCGGACTGGGCGTGGCCGGCAGAGCGGCGCAGCAGCGCGCGGATCCGGGCCAGGATTTCCTCGAGATGAAAGGGCTTTGCCACATAGTCGTCGGCGCCGGCATCGAAGCCCTGCACCTTGTCGCTCCAGCGGTCGCGCGCGGTGAGGATCAGAACCGGCATCATCCGCTTGTTGCGCCGCCATGCCTCCAGCACCGAGATGCCGTCCATCTTTGGCAGGCCGATATCGAGCACGACGGCGTCGTAGGGCTCGGTGTCACCGAGAAAATGCCCTTCCTCGCCGTCGAAGGCGCGATCGACCACGTAGCCGGCGTCGGTCAGCGCCGTGGTCAGCTGACGATTGAGATCGGGATCATCTTCAACGACGAGCAGGCGCACGCTGGTCTCCGAATGTGAGCTGCATGAATTCCGCCATCAAGATGAACCCTGCGGGCGTGAACGGGCTATGAACAGAGCACATACCGCAATGTTACATTTTCTTCATAACCGCTATTAACGGCGTTTCGACACGCCGGGCGCGCTCGCCGGCAGCTGATTTAAACGCCTAACATACCGAGTCGGAAGCCCCAAACGGCCGCCGGCAACGCCGCTGCGGCTAACGTCCGGCCGGCGGTCCCCTGACCACGATAAAGTCGACGGGACCGCCCGGTCTGTCATCGTCGAAGATCCCGACCGTCAGCCGTCCGGTTCGCCAGGCGAGCGTGTCCAAATTGGTGCGGCCTTTATACAGCAGCGGGCCCTCGGGAAAATTATCATGGCCGTGAACGACGTGAAGTTCGCCGAAGCCATCGGAAAATCCCTTCGGATAGCGCTTCCACAGCAACGTCGTTTCGCTCTGCTTATCCAGGGGGATTTCGGGATCGACGCCGGCGTGAACGTAGATGCGATGCGCGTCGACATGCATCAGCCGAAGCCGGTCGAGCCAGGCGATGTGGGTTTGCGGCACGGCTGCCGGGTCGCCACCATAGGAAGCCAGCGCCGCATCGCCGCCCTTCGCCATCCACGAAGCCATCCTCGAGGGGTCTCGCAGCGCCTCCACCATCATCGCGTCGTGGTTGCCCTTCAGCGCAATGAGACTCCAACCTTCGGCAACGCCGGACAGCAGCCGGTCGATGACCTCTTTGCTTTCCGGACCCTTGTCGACGTAGTCGCCGATCGTGACAATTGAACCGCCAATGCCGCGTGAATGCGCGGTGATGCCGGCGAGAGCATTGCTGAGCAGATCGTATCGGCCGTGAATATCCGGAATGACGTAAGTCAGGCTCATGCGGCTGATGCAATCCGGCGGATCATGGCAGGAAATGACGGTCCTATTCCAACCGGTCGCCATCAGCAACCGGCGCGTGACCGGCG
>JBGQCE010000405.1:0-4154 GCA_041495185.1 Bradyrhizobium sp. | reverse complement strand
TGCAGGAAATTCGCGACAGCCTGCAGCCGGCCTACCGGATCGAAGCGGGCGGCGCATTCGAGGAGTCTGCCAAGGGCAACGCGTCGATCTTTATGCTGTTTCCGCTGATGGTGATCGTCATGCTGACCTTGCTGATGATCCAGCTGCAGAGCTTCTCGCGGCTGATCCTGGTGTTTCTTACCGCGCCGCTCGGCATTATCGGCGCGTCGCTTGGACTGAATGTCGCCAGCCAGCCGTTCGGCTTCGTGGCGCTGCTCGGATTGATCGCGCTGGCCGGGATGATCATGCGCAATGCGGTGATCCTGGTGGACCAGATCGAAACCGATGTCTCCCACGGCCTGACGCGCAAGGAAGCCATCGTCGAGGCCACCGTCCGGCGCGCCCGCCCGGTGGTGCTGACCGCGCTCGCCGCGATCCTGGCGATGATCCCGCTGTCGCGTTCCGCGTTCTGGGGCCCGATGGCGATCACCATCATGGGCGGCTTGTTTGTTGCAACCTTCCTGACCTTGCTGTATCTGCCGGGCCTCTACGCCCTCTGGTTCCGCAAGAGCCTTGAAGAAAGCGGCGGAAGCGAGCACGTTGATCTTGCGCCGCAGCATCAAGGCGAATCACAGCCCGCATTTCCGCTTGCTGCGGCCGCGGAATAATTGAACATTGAGTACACTGAATTGAGCACTGCCATGACGCTGGTTTCCGAACATGTCGAACCCGACACACGAGAGCGGATCCTCGTGGTGGCGGAGCGTTTGTTTCGCGAAATCGGCTATCAGAAGACCACCGTCGCCGACATCGCCAAGGTGCTGCGCATGAGCCCGGCGAACGTCTATCGCTTTTTCGATTCGAAAAAGGCGATCCATGAGGGCGTCGCGCGGGCCATGATGGGCGAGGTCGAGGTGGCAGCACAGGCCATCGCGGCCGGGTCCGGCCCGGCGGCCGTCCGCCTGCGCGAGCTCATGAAAACCGTCCACCGCATGAACTCGGAGCGCTATATCGGCGATTCCAAGCTGCATGAGATGGTGGAGATCGCGATGGAGGAGAGCTGGGACGTCTGCTTGGCCCATATGGAGCTGATCACCCAGACCATCGGCAGCGTGATTGCGCAAGGCGCGGCGACCGGCGAGTTCGAGGTGGTCGACCTGCAGCAGGCAGCGTTGTGCTCCTGCGCGGCGATGATCAAATTCTTCCATCCGCAGATGATCGCGCAAACCGCCGACAAGCCCGGGCCGTCGATCGACCAGATGATCGACTTCATCCTCGCAAGCCTCGCGCCGCGCGGCCGAAAATAATCGTCCAAGAAGCAGGGAAAAAAGAAGGTGGACGCAAAGAGCCCAAAAGACCTGCACTATTACGAACCGCGCAACGGCCACGGCCTCAAGCACGATCCCTTCAACGCCATCATCGCCCCGCGCCCGATCGGCTGGATCTCGTCGCGCGATGCCAAGGGCAATATTAATCTGGCGCCCTACAGCTTCTTCAACGGATTCTGCTATACGCCACCGATTATCGGCTTTTCCTCTACCTCCTGGAAGGACAGCGTCGGCAATATCCAGGAAACCGGCGAGTTCGTCTGGAATCTCGCGACCATGGATCTGGCGCAGCAGATGAATGCCACCGCGGCGCATGTCGCCCACGACGTCAGCGAGTTCAAGATCGCCGGGCTCACGGCCGTGCCGGGCAAGCTCGTCAACGTGCCCCGGGTCGGCGAAAGCCCGGTCTCGTTCGAGTGCAAGCTGTCGCAGATCATTCAGTTGCAGGGCGCCGACGGCAAGAAGGTGCAGGCCTGGCTCACCCTCGGCGAGGTGGTTGCCGTCCACATCGACAAGGCCTTCATCAAGGACGGCGTCTACCAGACCGCGCTGGCGCGTCCGATCGTGCGCGCCGGCCGCAAGGGCGATTATTTCGAAATCCGGCCGGAGGCCATGTTCGAGATGACGCGGCCGGACTAAGCGACCTCCCTGTAAGTAGCGTTTGCGACTGGCGTTTTTCGGAACTATTGCGCGCGCCTGCCGTTATCGAGCGGCGCTTGCCCGTATCAATTTTGCTTAAATTGCGATGCAAAGTGTCATCCGAATCTCACGCTTTGCGGTAGATTGGATAGTCTTTTGGAATATGCGTAACCGCGATCGCGCCGTTGCTCCGACCCATAAGGACATCGCCATGAGCTCCTTTCGCCGCGACTTCATCACCAAGCCGATCTTTTCCTGGGCGCGTGGGGTATTGCCGCCGATGTCGGACACCGAGCGCGAGGCGCTCGAGGCCGGCGATGTCTGGTGGGACGCCGATCTCTTCACCGGCGATCCTGACTGGTCGAAACTGCTTAGCCATCCGCCGGCGACCCTGACGCCGGAGGAACAGGCGTTCCTCAACGGCCCGGTCGACGAGCTCTGCGCCATGCTCGACGACTGGAAGATCAATTGGGAGTGGCGCGATCTGCCGCCGGAGGCCTGGGACTTCATCAAGGCCCGCAAATTCTTCGGCATGATCATCCCAAGGGAATATGGCGGGCTCGGTTTCTCGCCCTATGCGCATTCCGAAGTGGTGCGCAAGATTTCGTCGCGTTCGCTGACCGCTGCCGTCACCGTGATGGTGCCGAATTCATTGGGCCCCGGCGAATTGTTGATGCGTTTTGGCACCAGGGATCAGCAGCAGCAATGGCTGCCGCGGCTTGCCGACGGACGCGAGATTCCCTGCTTTGGCTTGACCAGTCCGGAAGCCGGCTCCGATGCCGCGTCGATGATCGACAGCGGCATCATCTGCAAGGGCAATTTCGAGGGGCGCGAAGTGCTCGGGCTCCGCCTCAATTGGCACAAGCGTTACATCACGCTCGGCCCCGTTGCGACGCTGCTTGGGCTTGCCTTCAAGGCCTATGACCCCGATCATCTGGTCGGGACCGAGGAAGACCTCGGCATTACCGTCGCGCTGATCCCGACCCATCTGCGAGGGGTCGAAATCGGCCACCGCCATCTGCCGGCGATGCAGGTGTTCCAGAACGGCCCGAACTGGGGCCGCGATGTCTTTATCCCGATGGACTACATCATCGGCGGGCAGGCGCGTCTCGGCCAGGGCTGGAAGATGCTGATGACGGCGCTCGCCGCCGGGCGCGGTATCTCGCTGCCGTCGCTGTCGGCCGCGGGCGCGGCTTGCGCGGCGCGCACGTCAGGCGCCTATGCGCGGATACGCGAGCAGTTCAACGTGCCGATCGGAAAATTCGAGGGCATCGAGGAGCCGCTGGCTCGGATTGCCGGCACCGCCTATCTGCTCGATGCCGCGCGGCGGCTGACCTGCGCCGCGCTCAATCAGGGGTGTCATCCGGCCGTGATCTCCGGCATCATGAAGCTGCAGGCCACCGAGCGGATGCGGATCGCCATCGACGACGCGATGGACATCCATGGCGGCAAGGCCGTGATCGACGGTCCGCAGAACTACTTGGGCAGTCTCTATCGTTCGGTGCCGGTCGGCATCACGGTGGAAGGCGCCAACATTCTCACCCGCAACCTGATCGTGTTCGGGCAGGGCGCGATCCGCGCGCATCCTTATCTGCTGGACGAGATGAACGCGCTCGGCGATCAGGACCATGCAAGAGGTCTCGACGCCTTCGACAAGGCATTCTGGAAACATATCGGCCACAGCATGGTCACGTTGTTCAGGGCGTGGGGCCGGAGCTGGAGCGGCGGGCGGTTCATAGCCGTGCCCGACGCCGGGCAGGCGACTGGATTCTATCGGCAGCTGTCGCGCTACTCTTCAGCGTTCGCGCTGTGCGCCGACATGGCACTGTTGACATTGGGCGGCGCGCTGAAGCGCAAGGAGATGCTGTCGGCGCGGTTCGGCGACATTTTGTCGGAACTGTATCTGCTTTCCGCGGCCTTGAAACGCTGGCAGGACGAGGGCCGTCAGCCCGCGGATTTTGCCGCCCTTGAATGGTGCATGGCAAGCGGCTTCCGAACCATCGAAAACCGCTTCGCGGAGATTTTAGCGAATCTCCCGAACAGGTTCGTCGCCGTCGTGCTGAAATTCCTGATCCAGCCGTTCGGCGCACGCGTGCTCGGGCCTTCCGATCTCGTGGTCCATCAATGCGCGCAGCTTGTGCTGGAGCCCTCAGTGGCGCGCGATCGCCTGACGCCCGATCTGTCGCATGTCGATGACGACCGCGGCGT
>JBGQCE010000404.1:0-4161 GCA_041495185.1 Bradyrhizobium sp. | reverse complement strand
CGCTCTGCCAGCAGGCAAGCCAAGACCTTAAGCGTAGCGTGGGTGAGCCGAGGGTTTTCCGACATGATGGTAGTATATCTACATAGGGGTGCGGCGGCTGTCAAGAGGAAAACAAAAACACGGCCCCGCTGACGGAAACTAGCGATCAGTGGAGCCGCGCATGCCACGCCGCTACTGAGAAGCCGTTGTGGCAGTGTAAGAAGCGGGACCCGGAACGATGGAGGTAAAACAAGTCCCGCGCATAACACCGGAACAACGTCGTGATGGGACCGCCGCTCGGTAATATGTTTGGGTAATTTACCCCTTCGATTGCAAGACGCGTTGATCTTCCTCAATGTTCCCAAGCCGGAACGAGAACCGGCGGTTTTTCGACCGCCCGTCGTTATTTATTTATGCTGGGCACATGCGCGCTTAGGCAACTTGCCGACTTCCGACGTGCGTTATTTCCTTCAACCCATGATTGACGGCGCGAACGTTGATTACGTAGCGCCAAATCCGGGTCAGTCTGCCGGTTGCGCCGCCAGTTAGGATCATCGACGGCACTTCGACACTTATTTCGTTAAGCGATGACGGGTTGACACGAGCATTACGGGCGCGCTGCGCGACTTCTCCTTCGACCTTGCGCACGGCTTCTTCCAACGACAGCCGCTCGCGTGTGATTTCGGCTTCGGTAAATGGTGGGTTTATGGTGCGCAGCTGGGCTAATAGCGCAGCGCGCGCTCGCTTATAAAGAGCCCGCCTGCTTTCGCCAGGCGCATCGGGATCAAGGCCTGCAACGGCTTTATTGATCAGCGGGTAATAGTCAGCCATTTTCCGACATCATCGTTGGTTGTGGTTGCCAGAGCTGAGCGGACGACCAGAGACGATCCCATCGGTGCGGCAGGAAAAAGACAAACCAAGGTAGGGCAGCCCGCCCCAAGGGCCAAAATTCCCTTATCAGGGCTGCTCGCCAATAAGGTCCAGCCGATATTTCCCAACGATCACATTCGGTTATCGTAAGACGCGGGCAGCCTCTGCTTTAACAGCTCGTTAAGGAAAACAATCTGTGAAGACCGTCCTCCCGTTTGGGGCTTCATTGTGCCGCAATGGGCCGCCGTCCGGCGCCACCATCAAATCGCGTCCGCGAAAGCAAATTAAGATGCCGTTAACCACGTCCTGTTCTTAATGATGGCCTGTCGCCGGCGAGATCGTGCCAAAGCGGCAACCAGAAGAGAGTTTGACATGGGCACCATCATTGAATTTCCGGCGGATGCGGCTTCGCGGCGGCTGGGCTCAACCATGGATGGCGCTCCACGCGAAGGCATGGGAACCATCCTGATCCTTCCCGTCGTCCGGATCGAACGCGATGAGACCAGCGGTGGCAGCGGACCGGAAGAAGGAACCGCCCCGGGCCGCCGTCGCCGTCGGCGGTAACGTCAGGACATCTCAATATGCCGGAGACCTGCATTCCGATCCGGGTAAGACGGCAGGTTCCGATCTCACCGCCGGCGCTGGCTCTGCTTCTCATAGGCGTGACGCTCGGTGGCTGCAGCGGCGGCGATTTCGGCCGCACCCGCCAGGATTTCCTCAACGACGACATGCACCGCTGGCTCGGCGGCGAGGCGACGTCGAGCATCAGCCTGCGTCCGTCGCAATTCCAGCTCACCGACAATGAAAGGCTGCTTCGCGATCTGGCTTACCCCCTGATCGAGCCGCCGCATTCGCGCCCCGCCTGGAAGAGTGTGTTCGGCGATTACAAGCCGCTGCCTTCGCCATGGCGGCAGACCGTGGTGTTCGATCGCACCGCCTATGGACGCGTGTTGATCGACGAGCCGCACCGCTCGCATTCATCGCGTTATGCGCAACTGATGGAAGATGTGCGCGACGATATCACCCGGTTCGAGCCGTTCTTCGCCGATGCCGTACGCGTGATCGATCTCGACAGGAAGCGTAACGCCGCGCTTTCGCAAATCTCGGCATTGTCGCCGCGCGAGCGCGCCGATGCGGTCGCCCGCATGGAAGAGAACACCCTGATCGTGCAGTGGGTGCAGCAGTGCCTGGAGCGGAGAATTTCGTCTTACCGCTGGGGGCTGGAACGGCTGGTGCTGCAGGCGCCGGATAACATGGCGGCCGACGCCGATCGCTTGATCGGCGAGCTTGCGGCGCAGACAGCGAATCCTCCCGTCGCGGCGCAGCCGGTGATCGGACGCGCGCTGAGCGTGCGCAGCTGACTTTCAGAAAAAATGATCGGGGATCAATCAGCGCTTGGCCGGCGGCGCATCCGCTTGCTTGACCGGCGGCTCGGTCTGTATCTTGCAGCTCGACGCGGCAAGCGTGGCCTGGGCCTGCGGCATCAGGCCGGGCTCCGCCGCCAGCGCCTTCAGCACGATCAACCCGGTTGCGGTCGGAGAATCGATGATCAGCCGGTCGGCCGCGGTCACATCCTCGTCCTCGGGCAATTCGGCGTGCTGGGCCTCGGTCATCAGATCGAGCTCGATCACCTTGCGTCCGGCGGATCGGTCGTTGATGGCGTAGTAGGCGACTTCGTTGCGCGTGTAGAACGATACCGAGGTATAGGCCTGGCTGACGGGGACCGAGAGCTTGATCGAGCTGCCTGACAGATCGTAACGGCAGATTGCGATCGCGAACGCCGGGTCCATGAACGGCATCGGCGCGTTGCTCGGATCCGCGAGCGGAAGAGGGGTAACGGCGTTGAGCTTGGTCATCGGCGTCAGACGCGAATAGGCATCCTGGGTCGCGATGCGGGGCAACGCCAGAACGCTGACGAGATGCACGATGCCGCCCAGCAGCACGCCCGCGATAATCGTGAACAGCAAGCGGATCACGGGCACCCCACCGTCGCAATGGATGGCATCGGCGCATCACGCTGCGTCCGCGTCGCCACGCCGACCGGCGTATCGTAAAGCCTGAGCATCAATGCATAACGCTCGATCCCGCCGGTCGGGAGCCAGTTTCCGGCGCGCGATCTCGATGCCACCCGTATCTCGAAGGCGCCGTCCGCCCCGCGGATGATTTCCTGGCTGGTGAAGCCATAACGTTGCAGCGAATTCGCAACCAGATGTCCCTTCTGGTCGTAGAGCGTCAACGTCCAGAACCGCGCAGCCGGCGTGACGCCGCTGACGACCACGTCGCAGCGCCCATCGAGTGGCCGCTTGCGGTTGTCCGTCGTCGCCGAGAATGCCACGCCATCGCCGGTGCCGACCGGCAGCTCGCCGCTGCGCGCGATCGAGGCGCGCGAATACGGATCGACATCGGCGGTGCCGGTCTTGGGCCGGGCGGTCCAGGCGCCGATCGTCAGCGTGCCGAGATCGGTACCGCGCGTCGCGGTCATCCAGGTCGCGCCGAGGCCGACGACGGTGGCCAGCATCAGCGCCAGCAGGGTGATGAATATCAGTCGCACGATTAGTTCTTGCGCGGCACAGGTGCAGCCGCGTTGCCTGGGGTTGCCGCCGCAAAGCTATCCGGGAACGGAACAGGGTTCGACGATACCGGCTTGATGGGCTTCACCGGATCGCCCGCGGTCCTGGCGGCGTCGTCGAGCAATTTTTCCACGCGCACCAGAATATCCGCGCCGCGCTTGGTCAGGATCGGCGGCGGTCCCGGCTTGATCTCCGGGGGCTTCGGGGCGCCGTTGGCCGCAATCGTCGCAGAGGCAGCGGGAGCGGGCAATTTCGTGCCGGCGCCGATGCCCACGATTTCCTTGATCTCGACGCCCTGGTGGGCCGCGGACATGATGTCGTGCCAGGTCTGCGCCGGCAGCGAGCCGCCGGTCATGCGGTTGGTCGGCGAGTAGTCGTCATTGCCATACCAGACTGCGCAAGTGAAGTTACCGGTATATCCGACGAACCATGCGTCGCGGTAGGCGTTGGTGGTGCCGGTCTTGCCGGCGGTCGGAATGCCGTCGAGCGCGGCGCGGCGCGCGGTGCCTTCACTGACGACGTGGCTCATCATGCCCGCCATGTCAGAAGCCACCGATGCTGGAATGGCCTGCAGCGGCTTCTTGCCATCGCGGTCGAAGCGCCACACCAGATCGCCGGCGCCAGTGCGAACTTCCAGCACCGAATGCGGCGTGACCGATTTGCCCTTGTTGGGGAATGTTGCATAGGCCACGGCATGTTCAAGCACCGTGACTTCGTCGGCGCCGATCGGCAGCGACGGCGT
>JBGQCE010000403.1:0-4163 GCA_041495185.1 Bradyrhizobium sp. | reverse complement strand
CGGCCGCAAGTAAGGATCGACTTTCTCGCGCAGGTCGCCGGGCAGGAAGCCGAGCCGCTCGCCGGCCTCGACCGCGGGCCGCGACAGGATAATGCGATCGACTTCCTTGCGTTCGAACAATTGCGCGGCATGCGCCACCGCGAGCCAGGTCTTGCCGGTGCCGGCCGGGCCGATGCCGAACACCAGTTCGTGGCGCTTGAGCGCGCGGACATAGGAGTCCTGGGCTGCCGTGCGCGCGCGCACCGGGCGCTTGCGCAAATTGATGGTCTCGAACGACGATTTGACGGACTTGGCGTCGAATTCGAACAGCGAGCCTTGCGCGATCACGGCGCGTATCGCGCCTTCGACATCGCCCTGCGCCAGATCGTGGCCCTGTGTCGCCTGCGCATACAGCGCCTCCAGTACGCGCCGTGCGGCGTCGCAGCCGTCGCGCGATCCGGCGATCGAGATGTGATTGCCGCGCGAATCGACCACCACGCCGAGCCGGCGTTCGATCAGCGCCAGGTTTTGTCCGTAGGGTCCAACCAGGGCCGAGGCTCCGCGATTGTCATCGAAGTCGATGACGACTTGCGTCTCGGGCGGAATTTGCATGTCGCGGTCAAGTTTGCGGCTGGGAGCGAGCGAAGGCGAATCCGATGCGCTTTTTGGCAAGGGTTCAGGCTCCCATTGTCGTTTGAGAAGAATTGGTCGCTTGAGAAGAATCGGTCATTTGAGATGGTGTCTTGTGAGAAAAAGCGGGCCGCACGGTGCGCCCATCGGGGGCCGCGAGTTCGCCGAGCAAGCTGTAGCGCTCGAGGCTTTCGATCCTCACCGGCAATATCTGTCCGATGATGTCGGGCGACGCCATCACATGTGCCGGCTGCAGATAGGCGGTGCGGCCGACGATCTGGCCGGGATTGCGGGCCAAGCGTTCGAACAGCACATCGACGGTGTTGCCAATCGCAGCCTGATTGAAGGCCGATTGCTGGCTGTCGATCAATTCCTGGAGCCGCACCAATCGCTCGTCCATATCAGCCGCTGACACCGTCTCCCGCATGTCCGCCGCCGGCGTTCCCGGCCGCGGCGAATATTTGAACGAATAGGCGCCAGCGTATCCGATTTGCGTGACAAGCGCGAGGGTGCTCAAGAAATCTTCCTCGGTCTCGCCGGGGAAGCCCACGATAAAATCCGATGAAAATGCAATATCTTGCCGAACGGCACGAAACCGGTCGATGACGCGGCGGTAATCGTCTGCGGTATGCTTGCGGTTCATCGCCGCAAGAATCCGGTCGGAACCGGATTGCACGGGCAGATGCACAAACGGCATCAGCGAGGCGAGATCGCGATGCGCCGCGATCAGCGTATCGTCGACGTCGCGGGGATGGCTGGTCGAGTAGCGCAGGCGCGCGATGCCGGGAATATCGGCGAGGCGATGCAGCAGGGTGCCGAGCGACCACGTCCGCCCGTCCGGGCCCTCGCCGTGATAGGCATTGACGTTCTGCCCGATCAGCGTGATTTCGCGCACCCCATTGTCGGCGAGCCTGAGCACGTCGTCGACGATTTTCGCCACCGGCCGCGACACCTCAGTGCCGCGCGTGTAGGGCACGACGCAGAAGGTGCAGAATTTGTCGCAGCCTTCCTGCACGGTGACAAAGGACGAGATGCCGCGCGCGCGGATCGCATCCGCACTTGGCGGCGGCAGAAAGCCGAATTTGTCTTCGACCGGAAACTCGGTCTCCAGCGCACGGCCATGGCTCTTGGCGCGCGCCAGCAGCTCCGGCAGGTGATGATAGCTTTGCGGGCCGACCACGACATCGACCACCGGCGCCCGGCGGATAATCTCCTGGCCTTCGGCCTGCGCGACGCAGCCGGCCACTGCGATATTCATGTGGCGGCCGCTGCGCGCGGCGTCGTCCTTGACGACGCGCAGCCGCCCCAGTTCGGAGTAGACCTTCTCGGAGGCCTTTTCGCGGATATGGCAGGTGTTGAGGATCACCAGATCCGCGTCATCCACGCTTGATGTCTCGACAAAGCCTTCGCCCGCCAGCGTGTCCACCATGCGTTGCGCATCGTAGACATTCATCTGGCAACCATAGGACTTGATATGCAGCTTGCGCGGCGGGTTCATGGAACCTGAATGCACGTGAGAGACGGCGCCATTGCGGCACAAGGTCAAATATAGGCTAAAGCGCGGGAAATCCAGCGTGATAGCTGTCATTCCGGGGCGATGCGCCAGCATCGAACCCGGAATCTCGAGATTCCCCGATGTGCAATGGCACATCTGAGGTCTGGTGCTTGCGCACCATCCCGGAATGACGAGGCCAGGCACTCAACCCGCTACGGCCACAGCCCCGATTTGCCCGATCAGATCGGGCAATTGCCGCATGTCGTCGAAGGTCATGATGGCGCCCGCGGCGCGCAGCGTGTCGGCATAACCGGGCCGGCAATGGCTGCCGCCGTGAAAGCCAAGCACGGTCATCCCGGCGGCGAGTGCGCCTGATATGCCGGGGACGCTGTCCTCGATCACGATGCATCGCGCAGGCGAGGCCTGCATCTGCTCGGCGGCAAACAGAAACAGGTCCGGCGCAGGCTTGCCGCGCTTGACCTGAGTGGCGGAGAAAATGTTGGGCGCGAGGAGATCGTAGAGGCCGGCGCAGCTGAGCCCATGACGAATTTTCTCAGGCGTGCCGCTCGATGCCACGCATTTGGGCAGGCTTATCGCGGCGATCGCCTCGTCGACATAGGGAATGGTTGGTAGATCGTCCGCGTAGCGCTGCAGCGCGGCCTGCTTCATCTGCGCCTCAAAATCATCCGGGAGACTGCGGCCGAGCTCGGCTTCGACAGCCATTCTTGCTTCGCGATCCGACACGCCAAGAAAACGCTCGAGCACCTGATCGGCCGTGATCGGATATCCATGGCGCGTCAACATCGCCGCATGGGCGCGGCATGAAATGACCTCGCTGTCGACCAGCACGCCATCGCAGTCGAAAATGACGAGATCGACGTTCCGGTCTCTGTTTTGACGCGTTTTCTTCACGCGAACCGGTACCCACTTCGCTCGAAAACGCTATGGCTCAGGATTTGTCGTCGTCCAGCGGGACGCAATACAGTTCCAGCCGGTGGTCGACCAGCTTGTAGCCGAGCTTGCGGGCGATTTCGGCCTGCAGTTTCTCGATTTCTTCGTTGGTGAATTCGATCACCTTGCCGTCGCGCAGATTGATCAGGTGGTCGTGATGACTGTCGCGCATCTGTTCGTAGCGGGCGCGGCCCTCGCGGAAGTCATGCCGTTCGATAATACCGGCGTCCTCGAACAGCTTGACGGTCCGATACACCGTCGAGATCGAAATCTTGTCATCGACCGCGACGCAGCGGCGATACAGTTCCTCGACGTCGGGATGATCGACCGCCTCTGCCAGCACGCGCGCGATGACGCGGCGCTGCTCGGTCATCCGCATGCCGGTAGCGGCGCAGCGGGCTTCGATGCCGGAGGCCTTGAGCGGGGGCGTGGATTTCAGTGCGGTCATGGACGCTTTCTGCCACCGGGCGCGCGCTACGACAAGTCTCGGCGCATCAGAAGTGCGCTCAATTGTTCCCCGCCGGGCTGCCGGTAATAGCGTTCGCGGCGCCCGGCGACGGTAAATCCGGCCCGTTGGTAGAGCCGGCGCGCCGGCTGATTATTTTCCTCGACTTCGAGGAATACCGTGCGCACGCCGCGGCCCGCGAGATGGCCAAGATGCGTCAGCAACAGGTTGCGGGACAGGCCGCGTCCGCGATGGCTCGCGGCAACCGCGATCGACAGGATTTCGGCCTCGTCCGCGGCCATGCGCGACACCGCAAAGCCGATTGTTTTCCGCCCTATCCTCAGGCGATGCACCAGCGTATTGCGCTCGGTCAGCATGGTCTCGAATTCGGCTTCGCCCCAGCCGCGGTGAAACGAGGTGCCGTGAAGCTGGGCGAGTTTTGGCGCATCGCGCAGGGTCGCGGGCTCGATCACCGCGGCGCCGCCGCTCCACAGTCCGGAGAGCCACGCGATCATGACGTGGAAGGCTGCGCGGTTTTCTGCAGCGGGTTCTTTGGAGGTTTGGCATCCGGCGCGCGCAGATAAAAGGGACGGGCCGGCGCGGTATTCGGACTGACCGCGGCCCCGAGCCACGCCACCCAGGCGATATCCGGCGCCGGTTGCG
>JBGQCE010000402.1:0-4166 GCA_041495185.1 Bradyrhizobium sp. | reverse complement strand
TGACGCGCTTCACGCACGCTTGGCTCCTGAGTGCCTGAATCGGACCCGCAAGCGCAAGTCCGTACACCGGCTATTTCACTGGTTGCGCGCATTTCCGGCACTTTCCGAGGGGCGCACTCTCCTATGCCCGCCAGCTGGAAAGCCCGCGTTTGAGCCCCATCACGTAGCCGATGATTTCGGCGACCGCGTGATAGTGTTCCACCGGGATCTCGTCGTCGATGTCCACGGTCGCATACAGGGCCCTCGCCAGCGGCACGTTCTCGACGATGGGGATGTCGTGCTCGCCTGCGACTTCCCTGATCTTGAGCGCGATCGTATCGACGCCCTTGGCGACGCAGACCGGCGCCGACATGCCGCGCTCGTACGAAAGCGCCACCGCGTAGTGGGTCGGGTTGGTGATGATCACCGAGGCCTTGGGAACCGCCGCCATCATGCGCTTCTTCATGCGCGCCTGGCGCAATTGCCTGATCCGGCCCTTGACGTGCGGATCGCCTTCGGACTGCTTGAACTCTTCCTTCATGTCCTGCAGCGACATCTTCTGCCGTTCGAACCATTGCCGGTACTGGAAGAAATAATCCGCGATCGCGACAACCGCGAGCATCGCCACGACGGCGCCGAGCAAATGCAGCGTCAGACCGGTGGTCGCGCCCAAGATCGCCGCCGGGTCGAACCGCACGATCGCTTCGAGGCGGTGACGCTCCGGCCACAGGATCGCCATCATCACCGCGCCCAGCGCGACCACCTTGAAAACGCCCTTGGCGAAGTTTGCGGCTGCCTGTTTGCCGAAGATCCGCTTGGCTCCGGCGGCCGGCGAGATCTTGCTCAATTTCGGCTTGAGGGATTCGGCCGACCACACCAGCCGGTGCTGCACCATGTTGCCGGCGATCGCAGCTAACGCCAGCATCAAGAGCGGCACGCCGAGGGCTGCGATGACAGCATATTCGAGTGACCGCGCCAGCGCCAGCAGCCCGGGCCCGTCGGCGTGGATCATCCAGGAATTGGCGATCAGATTGCGCAGCGGCATCAGAATGCCGCCGCCGATCGACCCGGAAAATGTCGACAGCACCAGCGTCGCGCCCGATATCACGAACCAGGTGTTGATTTCCTGGCTTTTGGCGACGTCGCCGCGGTCGTGGGCGTCATCCAGACGTTTTTGCGTAGGGTCTTCTGTTTTGTCGGTTGTGTCGTTTTCGTCGGCCATCGGTTGAGGCTCTCAGTTGAGCGGTATCATGTCGTGCATGACGCCGATGAAATAATCGAGGAACGTTCCCATCATCGCCGTGATGACGAGGGCGAGGATCAGGAAGCCGGTGAGGATCGACAGCGGCACGCCGACGAAATAAACCTGCATCTGCGGCATCAGCCGCGCCAGCACGCCAAGCCCGATATTGAAGACCAGACCGAACACCAGAAACGGCGCCGAAAGCTGCATGCCGATCTTGAAAGCGGCGGCGAAGGCGCGGGTGGCGAGCGCCGCGACATCGCCGCTCGGCATCATCTCGCCCGGCGCGAAGATCGCGTAGCTGTCGTTGAGCGCGGCGATGACGAGATGGTGGCTGTCGGTCGCAAACAGCAGCGTCAGGCCGAGGAGGGTGAGGAAATTTCCGACCAGCAGACCCTGTTGGCCCTGGGTCGGATCGACCGAGGTGACGAAACCGAGGCCGAGTTGCTGGGCGATCACCGATCCCGCGACCTGCAGGGCCGACAGCGTCACCCGCGCGGTGGCGCCGAGCACGACGCCGATGACGATCTCGTGCACCATCAGCACCAATAGCGGCGTGAGCGACTGCATGTCGATATGGTAGGCGGCGCGATGCAGCGGCAAGATCACCAGCGTCAGCAACAGCGCGATCGCGAGCTTGATGCGAACGGGAATATTGGCTTCACCCAGCCCCGGCAACAGCATCACCATCGCGCCGATGCGGGCGAATACCAGCATGAAAGCGGCGGCGAGCGCGGGCAGCAGCGAAATATCGATGCGCATTTCTCACGCACCTTGCATCAACCGCCTATGATTCGCGACGATATCCGCATCATTTGGCCGTGCAGCGAATCCGCCATGAACGGCAGCGCCAGCAGCAGGGTAACGAACATCGCCAGGATTTTCGGCACGAACACCAGCGTCTGTTCCTGGATCTGGGTGAGCGCCTGGAACAGCGACACCACGACGCCGACGACAAGACCGACGATCATCAGCGGCGACGACACCACGACGATGGTCCAGATCGCATCGCGCGCCACGTCGAGGGTTTCAGCACCGGTCATTTCATGTTTTCCATTCGGGTAACTCGTCATTCCGGGGCAGTCCGCAGGACTGAACCCGGAAATCTCGAGATTCCGGGTTCGCGCTTCGCGCGCCCCGGAATGACAAAAACCTCAGATCGGCATCTTCATGATGTCTTCGTAGGACTGGATGACCCGGTCGCGCACCGACACCAGCGTCGAGACCGCGACGTCGGTTTCCGCCACCGCGGTCACCACGTCCATCACGTTGGCCTTGCCCGATGCCATCGCGACCGTTTGCGCGTCGGATTTTTTTCCCGCGTCCAGGACGCTTCCGATCGCGTCCTTGAGCAGCGCACCGAACGACGGACCGCCCGCTTCGGAACCTTTGCCCGCGCCGCCTGTGTCCAGGATGCGGGCGAGATTGGCGTAGGCATTTGCAGCGACTGTGGGTGAAGCCATGGCTTGGTTCCTGTTCAGGCCTTGAGGATGTCGAGCGTGCGTTGGATCATCCGGCGCGTGGCGCTGATGATGTTGAGGTTCGCCTCATAGGATCGCTGCGCGTCGCGCATGTCGGTCATTTCGACCAGCGGATTGACGTTGGGATATTTGACGTTGCCGGCCGTATCCGCCGCCGGATTGCCGGGATCGTGCTTGACGCGAAACGCGGATGGATCGGGACGGATCCTGCCGAGCGTGACCACCTTGGCATCGAGCGTGCGATCGAGCGCGGAGGAGAATGTCGGGACCTTGCGTCGGTAGGGGTCGCCGCCGGCCGCCTGTGCCGTGGAGTCCGCGTTGGCGATATTTTCCGAGATCACCCGCATCCGCCCCGCCTGCGCGCGCAGGCCCGAGGTCGCGATGCTCATCGACCGGGCGAAATCCGCTCCATCGTTTGCCATGATGCCGTTCTCCCGTTTCTATCCGGTCTCTTGTTTGAGCATGATCTCCGGGCAAACGCTTCGCGTTTGTCCCGAGGAAAACCGGTTCCCACTTTTCCGGATCATGCTTTAGCCCTTGCCGATCGCAGTCTTCAGAAGATGCAGGCTCTTGCTGTAGAGCGAGGTGACCGCCGCGTAGTCCATCTGGTTGGCCGAGACCTTGAGCATCTCGTCTTCGAGGCTGACGGCATTGCCGGCGGGCCTGGTCTGGAATCCGCCCTTGCGATCCTGCGCGAAGCCTTGTCCGCCGCTTGAGGGCGCAATATGCGCTGTCGTGGTGCGCATCATCGCCAGCGCCCCCATCGAGCCCGCGCTGGCGCCGGTCTTGTCGAATTTCGGCTCGACCAGATCGCGCGGCTTGAAATTCGGCGTGTCGGAGTTGGAGACGTTTTCGGAGAGGACGCGCTGGCGCTCCTGGTGCCACTGCATCTTGGTTCTTAGCGCCGACAACACCGGAAGATCGTTGATGGACATCGCGCCGCTCCGCTTCCCCTGCCGGGCAAGACGCCCCTCGGGTAGGCAGAATTTGCCGCGTGTATGGTTAACAACGGGTTAAGATCGCGTGAGCGGCGGACAGCACGACATCCCCGGCAGAATCGCCTCGTTGGGATCAATCCGTGCGCATTTTCGCCACGAAAGCTGCGTTTACCAGTCAAGTCGTTGACGCGAGCCGCCCAAGAAGTCGTTTTGGCCCAGCCGATTCATGGGTTATTAAGAGGGCGGCAGTTTCTGCCGTGGGTATTAAGGGATAGGGCCAGTCTCAGGCTTTTTTGGCCGTCTGTTATGTGGCGTCCGATCTGCGGTCGACGAAACCGAGACTTGAAGAAAGCGCTGTTCGCCGGGGACTAAAGTATGTCGCAGACATTTCTATTCATCTTCTCATTCGTGGCCGTTCTGGCGCTGATCGGCCTCGCCGCCTGGCTGGTCCGCCGATTCGCCGGCAACCGCCTCGGCGCCAACACCAATCGTGGTCGGATGCCGCGGCTGGCCGTGATCGATGCC
>JBGQCE010000401.1:0-4171 GCA_041495185.1 Bradyrhizobium sp. | reverse complement strand
CGTCCCTGCGAACGCAGGGACCCACAACCACCGATGGCTGTTGTTGCAAAGGGCGTCTGGCCACATCGCGAAGCGGAGAAATCACGCGGTATGGGTCCCTGCGTTCGCAGGGACGACGTCAACTTCACGCAACCCGCAGCGCCTCGTGCCGGGCGAGGCGGTCGGGATAACCGGCGTCATGGCCGTTGAGATAGACCAGCGGCCGTTTGGCCGCGCAGCCCTCGCGCCGTCTCGAACCATGAGGCCGCCGGATGCTCGGTACATCTAAAATGGTCTCCGGCTTCGAATGGCTGCAATTACAAATTGGACATGAAACCTGGAGATTCCGGCTTTGCCGGAGCCGTGGAGCGCATATATCGTTGTCAGGCTGACAAGAAGACCGCCCGGCGTGACCGGGGACAACGAGTCCGACGCCGAGTGAGGAAATAGAGATGTCCGGGATGCTGCTGTTTTCACCGCTGACGATCAGAGGCGTCGAGCTGCGCAATCGCATCGTGGTGCCGCCGATGCATCAGTATTCCGCGGTGAAGGGATTTCCCACCGACTGGCATTTGATGAATGCCGGCAAGTTTGCGGCCGGAGGCGCGGGCCTGGTCGTCGTCGAATCGACAAAGGTCGAGCGGCGCGGCTGTGGCACTTTGGGCGATCTCGGCATCTGGGACGACGCCTTTGTCGAGCCGCTTGGACGTCTGGTCAAATTCATCAAGCAGCAGAACTCGGTCGCCGGCATCCAGCTCGGTCATTCCGGCCGCAAGGCGCGCGCCAACCGTCCGTGGGAAGGCGACGGGCCGTTGCAGCGAACGCCTGAGATCGACGACTGGGACGCGTGGACGCCGGTGGCGCCGAGTGCGCTTCCCCACAGCGAGAAATGGCCGGTGCCGAAGGCGCTGGAGCGCGGTGAAGTGAAAGACCTCGTGCAGGCCTGGGGCAATGCGGCGCGGCGCGCCCATGAAGCCGGCTTCGATGTGCTCGAACTGCATGGCGCGCACGGCTATCTCGTGCACCAGTTCCTGTCGGAGCGGTCCAACCAGCGCACCGATGAATATGGCGGCTCCGAATCAAACCGGATGCGCTTCATCACCGAAATCGCGGAAGCGGTGCGGGCGCACTGGCCCGACAACAAGCCGCTGTTTGTCCGGCTGTCGGTGGAAGACAACGCCGGATGGGGACCGGAGCAGAGCGCGCGGCTTGCAACGATTCTCAAGGGCAAGGGCGTCGACGTCATCGACTGCTCGTCCGGCGGCATCACCGACGTGGCGCCTATCCTGGGCAAGGAAATCAGGTACAATTATCAGGTGCCGCTGTCCGAATACGTCCGCCGCCACGCCGACATCATGACCATGGCGGTTGGCCTGATCATTCACGGCGATCAGGCCGAGCAGATTCTGCGGGACAAGCAGGCCGATCTGATCGCGGTCGGGCGCGAGATTCTCAACAATCCGAACTGGCCGATGGACGCCGCCCTGAAGCTCGGCGTCGAGGGCCCGTTCCGTAACGTCCCGCCGCAATTCGGCTATTGGCTCGGCACCCGCGCCAAGCGCGGTTTCGGCACCCGGCCGTCGACCTGGCAGAACGGCCTTAATGATACCCGAAAGGTATTGTGAGTCTGTCGGCCGGGTTCCGGCCCCGGAACATCCCGGCCTGCTTTGGGCAACAACTGACAGCGAGAAGGTTCGCGAACGATGCGCAAGAATTTCGTCTTTTTCCTCGGCGCGGCGGCAGGTATTTGCCTGACCCTTCTTGTTACCGGGCCGCAGGGCGGCCAACTGATCGCAGCCGCCAAGGCTTCCGCCAGTTCCGAGACCTATTTGCAGCTCAATCTGTTTGGCAGCGTGTTCGAGCGGATCAGGACCGGCTATGTCGAAAAGCCAGACGACGCCAGGCTGGTCGAGGGAGCCATCAACGGCATGGTCACCGCGCTCGATCCGCATTCGCGCTACATGAACGAGAAGGCCTGGCGCGACATGCAGGAGACGACCCACGGCGAGTTCGGCGGGCTCGGCATCGAAGTCACGATGGAGAATGGCCTCGTCAAGGTGGTCGCGCCGATGGATGACACGCCCGCGGCGAAGGCCGGCATCATGTCCGGCGACTTGGTCACCCACATCAACGACGAAGCGGTTCAGGGGCTGACCCTCGAACAGGCTGTCAACAAGATGAAGGGGCCGATCAATACCAAAACCCGGCTCAAGATCATGCGCAAGGGCGCGGATCAGCCGATCGACGTTTCGATCGTGCGTGAGATCATTCGGGTGCGACCGGTCACCTTCCGCACCGACGGCGGCGACATCGGCTATGTCAGGATCAGTTCATTCAACGAACAGACAACCGATGGACTGAGAAAGGCGATCGGCGACATTTCGAAACAGATCCCGCCGGACAAGCTCGTGGGCTACGTCGTTGACCTGCGCAACAATCCCGGCGGCTTGCTCGATCAGGCGGTCTCGGTGTCAGGCACGTTCATGGCGCGCGGCGAGGTCGTATCCACGCGCGGCCGTACGCCAGAGGAAACCCAACGCTTTGCAGCGCGCACGGGGGATCTCACCAAGGGCAAGCCGCTGGTGGTCTTGATCAACGGCGGGTCGGCATCCGCATCTGAGATCGTGGCTGGCGCGTTGCACGATCACAAGCGCGCAACCCTGATCGGTACCCGCTCGTTCGGCAAGGGCTCGGTGCAGACCATCATCCCGCTCGGCGCCGGCAAGGGCGCACTGGCGCTGACCACCGCGCGCTATTTCACGCCTTCGGGCCGTTCGATCCAGGCAAAGGGCATCACGCCCGACATCGAAATCCTGCAGGAAGTGCCGGACGAGCTGAAGGCCCGCTCCGAGACCAAGGGAGAGGCGTCGATGCGCGGCCATCTCTCGGCCGAAGGCGCGGAGCAGACGGGCTCGCAGTCCTACGTGCCGCCGGCGGAGAAGGACGACAAGGCGCTGGGCGCGGCCTACAAACTGCTGCGCGGCATCACCGTCAATGCGGATGTGCCGCCATCGCCCAAGTCTTCGATTCCGAACTAGGCGGTGCTCGGTATTTGCCGGCGCTTCCGCGCGGGGCTCAGCGTCACGGCCGCCGGTCGTTCGCGGTGCGAGAAGAGCAGCTGCCGGATGTCCGCGGCCGGCTTTGGCGGACTGAACAGATAGCCCTGCATTTCGGAGCAGCCGAGCGCGCGCAGCAATTCCTGCTGCACTTGGGTTTCGACGCCTTCCGCCGTGGTCGTCATGTGGCGTTCGGCGGCGATATTCACCACCGCCTGCACGATGCACGATGAGCCGTCCGGTTCGGCGATATCGTTGACGAAGCAACGGTCGATCTTGATCTTGTCGAACGGGAAACGCTGCAGATAGCTCAGCGACGAATAGCCGGTGCCGAAATCGTCGAGCGCGATCCGTACCCCGATTTTGCGAAGCTGATGCAGGATGGCCAGCGCAGCATCGTCATCGCTAATGAGAACCGCCTCGGTAATCTCCAGTTCCAGCCGGCTCGCCGGCAGACCGGTCGCCGCGAGCGCTGCGACGATTTTCAAGGCCAGCGTGCCGCTCTTGAACTGAACCGGCGAAACGTTGACCGCGAGCTTGATATCGTCCGGCCATGTCACGGCCTCGGCGCAGGCCGTCGTCAGCACCCATTCGCCAAGCTGGTTGATCAGGCCGGTCTCTTCGGCGATCGGGATGAACTCGGCAGGCGAGATCATGCCGCGCTCGGAATGCCGCCAGCGCACCAGCGCCTCGCAGCCGGTGATGCTGTTATCCCCGAGACTGAGGCAGGGCTGGTAGTAAACCTCCAGCGCACAGTCGGTTATCGCCTGGCGCAGATCCATTTCCAGTTTGCGCCGTGCCTTGACCTGCGCGTCCATGTCCGGTTCGAAGAAACGATAAGTCCGGCGGCCTGCGGATTTGGCGGCATACATCGCCAGATCCGCGTTCTTCAGAATTTGTTCGAGATCGACGCCGTGCTCGGGAGCGAGCGCTATTCCGATGCTGGCGTTCGCGGATAGTTGATGGCCGAGGCATTCGACGGGCTGCCGGATCGCGCCGAAAACCCGGTCCACGAGATCGGTAACCTCGGTGGGGGTCTTGACCGCGGTCTGAATGATGGCGAATTCGTCGCCGCCCAGGCGAGCGACAAAATTGGCCGCCCCGACACACCGGTTCAGGCTCACAGCCACGAATTT
>JBGQCE010000400.1:0-4203 GCA_041495185.1 Bradyrhizobium sp. | reverse complement strand
CGCGTCGCCCGCCGGCAAGAACTCGAGTTCATCGAGACCAACGCAGCTCAGACATGCCGGACCGGGATTTTCCATCACCAGCAGATCACCGGTGCCGCCGCACCGGTGGCACTTCCATTCGCTGTTCAATGGCCGGATCACCACCAGATCCGGGGCACGGCTCGCTTTCTCTGCCAAGCGTCCGCGTTTCTTCTCGGAAAGTGCTTTTGAAGCCCAATGGGTCCGGTACATTGCCTCGACCGCAGGGTCCCCGCTTCGGCTGAAACGCAGCGCCTGGCGTTGCGGTCCACGCGCGACATAGTGCGTTGGGTTTTCGGACAAGTTTCTTTCCCTCGCCCAGGACCGGAGCAGCTTCATGGCTTCCGATATGCGCGGCAGGTTGGTCTGCACAGCGCGCTCGAGGCAGTCGATCTGACCCCGCCGCCACTGTTCCACCGACCGGGCGTCAAGCCACCCGATCCCGACGAGGACATCGATGGGGCTCACATAACCCTGGGCGGCGAGCGCCGCGTTCGCAGCCTTGACGACACGATCGGCGAGCGCGTTCCGATTCTTCCGGTTCATCGCTTCATGGATCTCGTTGAGGTCGCGGCCGCGCGCCTTTCTTGCCGGCGACGGCCGGAATTGTCCTCTTGCGCCCGGACTTAGTCCGAGCTGCATGAGGTGGTTTACTCTTCTTTGCAGCCGAAGCTTCTTTCACGGCCGGCGTCTTCCTTCCGCCTAACGGCCCCGAACGTTGGTGCCGCTTTGGGGCGGCGGGAATGACAGCATCAGGAGTAGCGGATTCGGCCATCTCCAGCCCGAACAACGCGGCGACATCGCTGTCGTCGAGCAGCCTCGCAGCGCCGGGCGCAGATATTGCCAGCGCAAGATCTTGTCCGGCACTGGCGAGCAATTCATTTTCATCCACGCCGCGCAGCACGAAGAGAAGCTGCGGCGTTTCGTCGAGCCTGGCGCCAACGCCGTATAGCGCCGCCGCAACGTGTTTGCACATGTCTGCCCAGTCCGGACAACTACATGACAGCTTGATTTCCTCGGGCGACGGAAACAAGCCGTCGCCCTCCCGGCAGACTCGGTCCATGATACCCTTGGCCAGGCGACCTTGCAGGAGTTCGACCAGGGAGTCGATCGCTCCTGCGCAATCCCGACAGATGGCCTTCCAGCGCGCCGCCTTGACGGGTGCAACGGTGATCTTGATCTTGTAGAGTGAAGAACCGGCAACCATCGCAACGATCTCACCCTTCGCAATTTGCAGGTCGAGGACGGAGCCGTTGCGGACATAGGTTCGGCCGCGCGGAATGCGCGTCGCGTAGTCGCTATAACGCTCGAGGTTGGCGCACCACGATTTGCCCCAGAAAGTTTTGGCAATCATGCGGCCCTCGATCGTCACGGGGGCAATGGATTGCCCCTGTTTCCTGAGCTTGGCCAGCTTGCGTTGCGCCTGTCGCCGCTTCTCGGCCACCGGCACATAGGGGTGCCATTCAGAATAGCTCATCCGTCACCCTCCCTCATTGCTGCGCGCAAATCGAGAGCCACGAGCTTCAACAGCTCCTCATCCTTCATCTCGGTCAACACCATGTCAGCCCCGCCGCCGAGTACATCCCCGGCCAGTTGCTTCTTCGACTCGATCATCTGGTCGATCTTGTCCTCCACGGTGCCGCGGCAAATGAACTTGTGGACGAGAACATTCTTAGTCTGCCCGATTCGGAAAGCTCTGTCGGTAGCCTGATTTTCCACTGCCGGGTTCCACCACCTGTCGAAATGGATGACATGCGAGGCTGCGGTGAGATTGAGGCCTGCGCCGCCTGCCTTGAGGGAGAGCACGAAGAACGGAATATCTTCATCTTCCTGGAACTGGCGCACGAGTTCCTTGCGCTTCTTGACCTCGGTCTCGCCGTGCAGGACGAGGCCCGCTCGCCCGAACACGGAGCCAACGAAAGCCGCCAGCGGCGCCGTCGTCTCCTTGAACTGAGTGAAGATCAGCACCTTCTCCTGCCGGGCCGCAATCACCTCCACGATATCGCGTAAACGCGCGAATTTACCGCTGTCCTTCTCGACCCATGCGCCGTCACCGAGCCACTGCGACGGATGGTTGCAGATCTGCTTCAGCCGCATGAGAAAGGCGAGAACCATGCCTCTTCGCTGTATCCCTTCGACGTCTTCGAGCCGGCGCGCCAATTCTTCTACCGCCTGCTGGTAAAGCGCTGCCTGCCTGCGGCTCAGGGCGCAAAAAGCTTTCACCTCGGTCTTGTCGGGCAAATCGGCAATGACACTCCTGTCGGTTTTCAGACGCCGCAAGATATAGGGTCGCACCAACTCGCGGAGCGGTCCGTAGGAGCTATGCGGTCGATCGGCGAGCCCTTTGACGAAGGACGAAAATTGCTTCGACGATCCCAACAGACCGGGATTGATGAAGTCGAAGATCGACCACAGGTCGCCGAGCCGGTTCTCGATGGGCGTGCCGGTCAGGGCAATGCGCGTATCGGCTCGGAGCTGTTTGACCATTTTGGTCTGCTTGGCGGCCGGGTTCTTGATAGCCTGGGCCTCGTCAAGCACGACCAATCGCCACGGCGCAGCCCCCAGCCACGGCGAGCGCGCAAGAAAGCCGTAGCTTGTGATGACCAGGTCCACATCAGCCAGCATGTCTGCATCTGCCGGGTTTTCCGCATCGTCCGCATTCAGCTTCTCGGTCGGCGCAGCCGATGGATGGGCCACCCGCGCTTTGAGGCTCGGCGCAAACCGGGCAATCTCCGAAGCCCAATTGGCCAGCAGCGATGCCGGCGCTACCAGAAGGGACGGTTTTCGCTTGTCTCCGGCCTCGTTCTTCAGCGTCAGCAGCAGCGACAGGACCTGAATGGTCTTGCCGAGACCCATGTCGTCGGCAAGGCAGGCTCCGAGCCTGAGTTGAGTGAGCAAATAAAGCCATTGCACACCCGCCAGTTGATAGGGCCGCAAGGTGCCCTGAAGGGATTTCCCGGCATCGATCCGAGCGAGCCCGTCGGGGCGGCGCAAAGCCGCCAGCGTCTCCGCCAGCCAGGGACCGGCCACAGCCTGGCCCCAGTCGATATCTGCTTGCCCGCCGGAATCGTTCTCGGCGATGCCAGCCCCAGCCAGCATGCGCATCGCCTCGCCGAACGACAGACCGTCGCTGGCGGCACGACGCTCGATCGCCTCAAATTTATCGAGCGTCCGGCGCAGGCCTTCGTGGTCGATTTCGACCCACTTGCCGCGTATCAGAACCAACCCGTCGGAATGCGCCAGGAGCCGCTTGATTTCGGCCGCCGAGAGTCTTTCACCGTCGAGCGTCACGTCCATGCGGAAGTCGAGCAGCGCATCCATCCCCAGCTGCGACGGTGCATGCCCCCCGACCGTTGCCTTCACCTGCGGACGCGCCGGGCGGTTCATCCGCCAACTCGCCGGCATCCGCACGGCCACGCCGGCGCTTTCGATCGCGGGCACATCCTTCAGGAATTGCAACGCTTGTTGCGGGCTCCAGCGCAGCGGGTGAAAGATATCGCCTGCGGCGACCATGCCCTTCAGCCAGCCGCAATCCTCGGCGGCGCGCTGGATCGGCAGCAGCAGCGACAGCAGCCGCTCCCGATTTTTTGCGCCGGCATATTCCTGCAAAGCCTTGCCGAGAGGCACATGCTGGGCTTTGGCTTCAGCCGAAAGCCGTGTCGTGTAGGTCGCCAGAAACGCGAACGGCGCAGCCTCGTCACTCCTGTTCTCGGCGAGATTGAAGTGCACACGCCCGATCAGGTTCCAGGCCGGATGTCGCCCTTTGAGGAACTCTTGCACGGAGAGCCCTGCATCAGCCAGTTCGACATCAAAGGCTGCATCCATGCCTCGCCAAAGATCGGCCAAAACGGCCGCCGTCAAATATTCTGCGCCCGTCATGGGCGGAACAGTCGCCGCTAAATTGTCTAGCTCGCCATTTGCTGGAACGGGTATGGGCGGCTTAGTAACCCGCTCCCCGATATCGGGAAGGGCGCATAATGCGGTTACGTAGCGAGATCCGAACTCTCGCCAGTACGACAGCACTGGGGGAAGAACCGTCCCCACTTCATTGGCGCCCAAGCACAATAATCCATGCCCTGGGCCCCGCAAAAACGCCTTGTCCAGCCGGGAGTTCTGCTCGGACTCCAACGCAAGCGCCTCCTCGGTCGGCCTCAGGATCAGCAAACCGCGCGGAGTGAGAACGGG
>JBGQCE010000399.1:0-4207 GCA_041495185.1 Bradyrhizobium sp. | reverse complement strand
TTCTAACCAGACGGGAAGCTGCCCACTCACTCTCACCGAAAGCTATTAGTTGCGTTCCAAGATCACGAAATGTCTTTTCGACATTCAGAACAGCTGCAATTGATTGTTGATGTACCGGCTCACTCGCTCGCAGGTCATCATCTATAAACGATACCGGTGGAACATTTGCTAGAAAAAGCATTTGCCTTCTGGTCTCACGACGGAGATCGAAAAAGGATCTTATCGGTCGTCCAATGAACTCCAGCGCAAACCAACCAATAGCGCCGAGCAAGACGACTGACACAACACTTAGGAACTGCGCCATCTGCATTCCTCTACGGCTTATTGCCTTGCTCTGCGTCTCGCCCCCGTCAGCGCCCTAACCAACACCGCGACAATGCGGTCGATCATCTCGGCGACGTCGATCAAGTTCATTCATGCATATAGGACCTAGGGTTACGCCGATCCCGCAACCACCAATAGATGGATGGTGACAACTGACGCGGATCTTCTACAATGATTCCTGTGTTATCGCATTTGGATATCGGTATGAAAATGCGCGTCCCATTACTTCTGGCAACGGTGATACTGGCTGGCGCGAGCCTGCCGGCTTGGTCGCAGCAGCTTCCTGGAGTCCCGAGAGAAGTAATTGACAGGCTGGATGAGAATGTCGTTTTGATGAACAAGCAGACTCCAATTGAAATAAACCCGCTGCAAAAAATGATGAAGGTGTCTCGGAATGGTGGAGTAATTCTCTATTCGATCGAGACGTCTGTCCCGCAAGAAAAATGGACACAGGAAATGCGAGAACGTCCAGGTCGCGAGACGACCAAGGTGATGTGTACGGGCAAGGAAACACGACTATTACTCGATTATGGTTTTCAATTGCGTTATCTCATCACAGACGCGTTGGGGCTTTATGTAACCAGCTTCGTGGTATCGAAAGACAAATGCATCGGCTGATCGTTTTTCCGTCAGCGCGGCGCTCGATCGTGAAACTTCTCAATGAGATTGATGCGACCGACACAAATCTCTGCGCATGGATCATCCCGCACAATAGCTGAAGCTGATTTCGCATCTGCCGATGCCGTGATTTAGGCTTGACTGGATTAGGATCCGTCTGACTCTATCCGTACCGTTCCGGTCCAGCCCCGATCACTGTGCGTCCCGCGCGACCAGTCTGGCGGGCGCCTTGCTTTGTGCCGCACGCCCCGTCAGCGCCCTGACCGACACGCTGACGATGCGGTCGATCATCCCGGCGACGTCGTTGAGGTCGCAAAGACCTTCCGAGAGTTTGGTCAGCCGCTCGCTGTCGCGGATGGTCTGGTGCGCCATCGCCAGCGCAAAATGCAGGCCCCAATAGAGATCGACCTCGCGGCAGTCGGGCAGTGAGCGGCGCATCGCGGCTGCGAATTTGCGCAAATGATCGATTTCGCGATTCTTGATGCGGCGGATCGGCGGCACCGATTCGATCGAGGCCCGGATCATGAAGCGCGCGGCCGTCGAACGCTCGCGGTCGGCGCCGAGACAGCCGCGCAGCGTCGGCCCGACCAGCGCGCGCAGGATGGCGTCGATGCCGGCGCGCCCGCCGCCGGCCTCTTCCGCTGATTTCAGTTCGTTGAGCCGCTCGCGGTTGGTGGCGAGACTGCGTGTGACGAACAGTTCGGCGATCAGCTCGTCCTTGGAGCCGAAATGATAATTCACCGCTGCGAGGTTCACATCCGCAGCCGCGACGATATCGCGCAGCGTGACATCGCCGAAGCCGCGATCGGCATAAAGCCGCTCGGCAGCGCTGAGGATCGCGGTTCTGGTGTGATCCGACGCCATTTCATGGGACCCATGCAGGGCGAAGTTGGCCCGTTGCAATTCAAACAGTTGTATGAAACTATCGTTTGAGGCTGGGAATTGTCAATGCGCGGTCTGGCGCGTGGCATCCCAGGCCGGCCGGCCGTCGTCGCAGCCGCTGAGATCAGCGGCAAGAATAGGTCTTGCGGACGAGGGACGGCGGGGAGACAGTGCGGCAAAAGTTTCAGAATGAGGGTGAGGAGCGTCCGATGGACTTCAACATGTCTGACCGTCAGAAAGATTGGCTCAACCGGGTGCAGTCGTTCATGCACAAGCAAGTGCGGCCCGCGGTGCCGATCTACAAGCAGCAGGACGAAGCAGGCGAGCGCTGGAAGGTGATTCCGGTCCTTGAAGATTTGAAGAAGAAGGCGCGTGCCGAAGGTCTCTGGAACATGTTCATGCCGCCGTCGTCGCATGAGGACGACGAATTCCGCGGCGCGGGATTGAGCAATCTGGAATATGCGCCGCTCGCCGAGGAGATGGGCCACATCGGCTGGGCTTCCGAAGTGTTCAACTGCTCGGCGCCGGATACCGGCAACATGGAAGTGCTGATGCGCTATGGCTCCAAGGAGCACAAGCGGCAGTGGCTGAAGCCGCTGATGAACGGCGAGATCCGTTCCGCCTTCCTGATGACCGAACCTGCCGTTGCATCGTCGGACGCGACCAATATCGAGACCTCCATCAAGCGCGACGGCGATCATTATGTGATCAACGGCCGCAAGTGGTGGTCATCCGGCGTCGGCGATCCCCGCTGCCAGGTTCTGATCGTGATGGGCAAGACCGATCCCAGCGCGCCGCGCCATCAGCAGCAGTCGCAGATTCTGGTGCCGCGCGATGCCAAGGGCATCAAGGTCGAAAAGATGCTGCCGGTGTTCGGCTTCGACGACGCGCCGCACGGCCACGCCCAGGTGCTTCTCGAAAACGTCCGCGTTCCCGTCAGCAACATTCTGCTCGGCGAGGGCAGGGGGTTCGAGATCGCGCAGGGCCGCCTTGGGCCCGGCCGCATCCATCACTGCATGCGCACCATCGGCAAGGCCGAAGAGGCGCTGGAGAAGATGGTGAAGCGGCTGTCGTCGCGCACCGCGTTCGGCCGGAAGATCATCGAATATTCGATCTGGGAACAGCGCATTGCCGAAGCCCGTACCGATATCGAAATGAACCGGCTGTTGTGCCTGAAGGCCGCCGACATGATGGACAAGGTCGGCAACAAGACCGCCCAGCTCGAGATCGCCATGATCAAGGTGGCGGCGCCCAACATGGCGCTGAGGATCATCGACAACGCGATCCAGGCCTTCGGTGGCGCCGGCGTCACCGACGATGCCGGTCTGGCGCGGGATTATGCCTCGATGCGCACCATGCGCCTGGCGGACGGGCCGGACGAGGTGCACAATCGCGCCATTGCCAGACTTGAACTTCGGAAGTATGCAAACGCTCCGACCAAGCACTAAGGGAACGGACGATTGGCGCTCCCCACGCCGTCATTCCGGGGCGATGCGCAGCATCGAACTACGATGTGCAATTGCACATCGGAGAATCTCGAGATTCCGGGTCTGGTCCTTCGGACCATCCCGGAATGACGGATAAGAAAGTCAGGGGAGCGTCATCGTGGCGGACGGCGTCAGAAAAGACGAGGAATTTTCGGGCACCAAACCGGTCGAGGAGCGGCATCGGGTCGATGAAGCGCGTCTCGATGGTTGGATGCGCGAAAACGTCGAGGGCTATCAGGGACCACTGACCGTCCTGCAGTTCAAGGGCGGTCAGTCGAACCCGACCTACCGGCTCGATACATCAGGCCGATCCTATGTGATGCGCCGCAAGCCGTTCGGCAAACTGCTGCCCTCGGCGCATGCGGTCGATCGCGAATTCAAGGTCATTGCAGCGCTCGGCAAGCAGGGTTTTCCGGTCGCGAAAGCCTATGCGCTGTGCACCGACGACGCGGTGATCGGGGCCGCCTTCTACATCATGTCGATGGAAGAGGGCCGGGTGTTCTGGGATCCCACGCTGCCCAGCCAGACGCCGGACGCGCGGTGGAAGATTTTCACCAGCAAGATCGAGACCCTCGCCAGGCTGCACACCTACGATCCGCAGGCGATCGGGCTCGGCGATTTCGGCAAGCCCGGCAATTATTTCGCGCGCCAGGTCGATCGCTGGACCAAGCAATACCGTGCATCGGAAACCCAGCACATTCCCGAAGTCGAGAAGCTGATCGAGTGGCTGCCGAAAACCGTGCCGGAACAGAAGCGCGTTTCGATCGTTCACGGCGACTATCGCCTCGACAATATGATCTTCCATCCCACCGAACCGCGGGTGCTGGCGGTGCTGGACTGGGAGCTGTCGACGCTTGGCGATCCGATGGCGGATTTCACTTATCTCCTGATGCAAT
>JBGQCE010000398.1:0-4207 GCA_041495185.1 Bradyrhizobium sp. | reverse complement strand
TGTACCTTGCATAAATCCGTCCCTCGGTCTGGTAGGTCGGTTGCCAGCCCATTGTCCAAGGGAAGTTCTTTGGATCGCCGAACTTGGTGGCGCCGGTGGCGACGAAGAGCTGTGGCACTTTCTTTTCATTCAGGTATTTCTGAATGGCGTTGTTGGTCGGCGTGCCGAGGCTCTGGAATATGAGCAGTACCTCATCGCTTTCCACGAGCTTGCGCGCCTGCTCCACGGTCTTCGCCGGGCTGAAGCTGTCGTCGTAGGAAATGAAGTTGATCTTTCGTCCGTTGATGCCCCCTTCGGCGTTGAGTTTCTTGAAAAAGGCGTCCTGCGTCCGGCCGATCAGCGCGTAGGCCGACAGCGGTCCGCTGTAGGGCATGATGTTGCCGATCTTGATCTCGCTGTCGGTGGCGCCGGGGTCGTATTTCTTCTGCGCCGCCGCGGGATCGATGCCCAGCGAAAGGCCGAGCAGGATGGATGCCAGTAGTATGCCGCGCGTCTCCGCCATGTCGACCTCCCTGATGCCGTCGGCTGGTTGCCGATCATGTGGCAGTCTAGGGTTCAGGCGCGGAACTTGTCCAGCTATTGCGACTCCGGTTCGTGTTTAGCGCCCTGGATCGATGCGTGTCGGCTCGGATATTTTGACGGCAAAGTCGCGCGCAAATCTCGCACCAGTGAAATGGCGCACTCCGGTCAGGCGGAATGCGCCAGATCGCCACGAAAATCGCGGATTGGAATTCAGCTCTTTTCGCCTGACATCACCGGTCCGAACAACTCCCAGCTTTCGCCCTTGAACCGCATCATCTGCAGCTGCTCAAGCGGCGCGTAGTCGGTCGGGCCGGTCTTGATCCTGGTGCCCGGAAGAAAGATGCCGATCTCGAAATTCAGGTTGGCCGCCTGCTTCATGACGTTCGCGCGCGTCAGATCGTCGTTGCATTGCCTGAGCACCTGCTCGAGCCCCCTGGCGACGCCGTAGGCGAAAACAGTTGCGGCGTCCTGCTGATCGCCTTCCGGATACCATTTCGTCATGAAGGCCCGCCACTCGTTCAGGCCGGGATCGGTTTTCCACTGCGGGTCCTGGGGGTCCTTCAGATACGTCGTGCTGAGAATACCCTGGTCGTTCTCAAAGCCCGCCGGCTTCATGACGCCACCGATCGAACCCGACACATTGGTCAGGAAATGGACTGGTTTCCATTTCAACTCGCTGATTTTCTTGATCGCCTGCGCGGCAAATTTTGGCGTCGAAATGTTGACGAAAATGTCCGGGTTGGCGCTCCTGATTTGAACGACCTGCGAATCCACCGTCGGCGAAGTGGTCTCGTAGGACGCCTCCACGACGATCAGCTTGTTGGCCTGATCGCCGAGGCCTTCGCGCAGTCCGATGACATAGTCTTTTCCGAAATCGTCGTTCTGATAGAGAATAGCGATTGTCTTGCCGGGATGGTTCTTCAGGATGTAGGCGGCATAGATGCGTGCCTCAGTCTGATAATTAGGCTGCCAGCCCATGGTCCATGGAAAATTCTTCGGGTCGTTCCATTTGGCGCCGCCGGTGGAAACAAATAGCTGCGGCACCTTCTTGGCGTTCATGTACTTCTGTATAGCGGTATTGCCGGGGGTGCCGAGTGGATTGAAGATCAGCAGGACTTCGTCATCCTCGACCAGCTTGCGCGCCTGCTCCACGGTCTTCGCCGGGTTGTAACCGTCGTCATAGGAGATGAAGTTGATCTTGCGGCCGTTGATGCCGCCTTCCTCGTTGATCTTTTTGAAATAGGCAGCCTCCGTCTTGCCGATCGTGGCATAGGCGGAGAGCGGTCCCGAATAGGGCATGATATTGCCGATCTTGATCTCGGTATCGGTGGCGCCCGGATCGTATTTCTTCTGCGCATTGGCTGCGGTCGCGACGGAGGCGGCAAGAAGGCCGGCAAGTACTGCGGATCTGGCGTGGCTCAAGACACGGTAGTGCATCATCGTCCTCCCTGACGTGCTGGCCGAGGCTCAGGCAGTCTCTTGGTGGGCAGCTTTGTGAGCCGTCGGATCGAATGCAGGCTCAGTATGCACGATTGCGATGACGTTGCCAGCGACGTCCCGGCTGTTATTTTCCGTGGAACGGAAGAAGGCAGCCGTTCGTAGGAGCGAATGAGAGCAATGACTGTCAAATGAAGCGCGCGGAAAACGAGCATGATGCGTGCGCTTCGAACGAAGGCCACGGTCCATGAATCCTGCCCAGAAGGCGCTCTGGTTTATCGAAAGTCATCTTGCTGACGGGCTGACCCTCGAGGAGATCGCTGGCGTCGGCGGAATCTCGCGCTTCCACATGGTGCGGGCGTTCGCCGCTGCGACAGGGCTTTCGGTCATGCGCTATGTGCGTGCCCGGCGTCTCAGCGAGGCGGCGCGTGCGCTGGCGGGCGGCGCGCCCGATATCCTCACCCTCGCGCTGGATGCGGATTACGGCTCTCACGAAGCATTCACCCGCGCGTTCCGCGACCATTTTGGCGTGACACCCGAAGCGGTCCGCGCTGCTGCGCGGATCGACCATCTCAAACTTCAGGAGCCGATCGTTATGGATTCAACCCCCACGGACAATCTTCAGCCGCCGCGCTTTGAAACCAGCAAGCCGCTGCTCGTCGCTGGCCTCGGCGAGCGCTACACTTGGGAGAGCGGCGGCCCCGCCATTCCCGGCCAGTGGCAGCGCTTTCATCAATCGGTCCAGAACATTCCCGGCCGGATCGGAAAGGTGGCCTACGGCGTCTGCTGCAATGGCGACGATGCCGGAAACTTCGACTACATCGCCGGCGTTGAAGTGTCTGACTTCTCCGACCTGCCGCGCGAATTCTCTGGGGTTCGCATTCCCGAGCAGAGATACGCGGTCTTCACCCACCGCGACCACATTTCGAGCATTCGCCGGACCATCAACACCATCTGGAATCACTGGCTTCCGGCGTCGGGTCTGAAAGCGGCCGACGCCCCCAACTTCGAGCGTTATGACGAGAATTTCGATTCGCTCACCGGCAATGGCGGCCTCGAAATCTGGATACCGGTCAGGGAATAAAACGCTTTCGAGCGAAGCCTTGGCGCTGATCTGATCAAACCAAACAGGCTCCGGCCCGCAACGCTTGGCTGCCCTGCGCGGGCCGATGCCGGGTGGTTGCTTGGCAATCGAGATCGACTTTGCCATAACATTGCGCAACGAAATTGTTGCGCGTGCGGAAATCAGCTTGCAAATCCGCCTGCAGCGAAGAAAAGCGGGGGGATTTCATGTCCAATGTTCGCGTTCTCGCCACCGATCTGGAATTTCCGGAAGGGCCGGTGGCGATGCCGGACGGATCGGTGGTGCTGGTCGAAATCCGCGGCCGCCGCCTGACCCGGGTGTGGCCCGATGGCCGCAAGGAAGTGGTCGCCCAGATTCCCGGCGGCCCCAACGGCGCGGCGATCGGGCCCGACGGCAAATGCTATATCTGCAATAATGGCGGCTTCAGCTGGATTCCGTCGCGCGGCACCTTGATGCCGGGCGCACCCGAACCCCACGAATACATCGGCGGCTCGATCCAGCGCGTCGATCTGGCGACCGGCAAGGTCGAAACCCTGTTCGACAAATGCGGCGCGTATCCGCTGAAAGGGCCGAACGATCTGGTGTTCGACCGGCACGGCGGGCTCTGGTTCACTGATCTCGGCAAGCGCCGCGCCCGCGACATGGATGTCGGCGCGTTCTATTACATCAAGCCCGGCATGAAGGAGATCGTCGAAGGCGTGTTCGGCATGCTGCCGGCCAACGGCATCGGGCTGTCGCCGGATGAAAACACGGTCTACGTCGCGGAGACGCCGACGGCGCGGCTGTGGGCGTTCGACCTTTCGGCGCCGGGCACGGTCAAGCCGCGCGACGTGATCTATCGCGGCGAACGCGGCAAGCCGATCGCGGGGCTCGGCGGTTACCAGATGTTCGACTCGCTTGCGGTGGAAGCATCCGGCAATATCTGCGTGGCCACCCTGATCTCGGGCTGCATTTCCGTGATCGCGCCTGACGGCACGCTCGTCGAGCAGGTGCCGACCGGCGATCGCGTCACCACCAACATCGCCTTCGGCGGACCCGAGCTGAAGACCGCCTACATTACGCTGTCAGGCAAGGGCGAACTCATTGCGATGGACTGGGCGCGGCCCGGCCTGCCGCTGAATTTTCTGAATAAGTGAACTGGGATACGTCATTGCGAGCGAAGCG
>JBGQCE010000397.1:0-4211 GCA_041495185.1 Bradyrhizobium sp. | reverse complement strand
GCGTCCGCGGCCTTGCGGGCGCTGGCATAGGTATTGGCCACCGCCACCACCCAACCGGTTGTGGTCCCGGTCTTGTCGTCAAGCGTGACGGCCTTGATAAAGCCCGGCACCTTCTTCGCGTCGCTTTCGTCGACCGATTTGACCGTGGCGCCATAACGTACGGGCGGTGTCACCACCTTGCCGTACACCATGCCCGGCAGCATGACGTCGATGCCGTATTTGGCGGTGCCGTTGGTCTTCGAGGGAATATCGAGCTGCGGAACCGAGACGCCGATCATGGTGTACTGGTCGGGCGTCTTGAGCTTGATCGCCTTGAGCTCGTCGGGCGTGAAGGTCTTGGTGGCCTTGCCGCTCTTGACGATGTCCGCAAACGTCATCGATTTTTTCGACTTCGGATGCGAGATTGAGGACTCCCTGACGACCAGCTCGCCTGCCGGTACGCCCATCGCGGCGGCCGCCGCCTCCGTCAATGCAATGCGCCCCGCCGCACCCGCGCGGCTCATCGCATCGAAGTTCATCATGGTGCTCCAGCTGCCGCCGGTAATCTGCGCGCCGAGCACGGGATCGTTGAACTTCGGATCGTTGGAGGCCAGCTGAACCCGCACATCCTTCCAGCTCGCACCGAGCTCTTCGGAGACGAGCTGCGCCATGGTCGAGGCGATGTGCTGGCCCATGTCGGCCTTGCCGCAGGTGACCGTGACAATTCCGTCCGGCGCGATCGAATACCAGACGCTGGGATCGAAATTGCTGGCTGCCGCGAACGCCTGGTTGACGCCAGGAACGGCGGAGTAACCGAGCGCGAGGCCCGCGGCGGCGGTGCCGACGAGGAACGAGCGGCGGCTGAGATCGGCGGGCTCGCGGTCCACGATATCCTTGGTGATTTTCACGTGCGTATTCATGTTGCCCTCCGCTCGGTTCCGGCGTTGGAAGCGGTGCGCATTTCGGACGCAGCTCTCATGATCGCCTTCTGGATGCGCGAATAGGTCATGCAACGGCAAAGATTGCCGTCCATGTGCGCAATCACTTCTTCCTTGGTCGGATTGGAGTTCTTGGAGAGCAGCGACGCCGCCTGCATGATCTGCCCGGACTGGCAGTAACCGCATTGCGGAACCTGCTCGGCAATCCACGCCTTCTGCAGCGGGTGATCGCCCTTGGCGCTGAGGCCTTCGATGGTGGTGATCTTCTTGCCGGCGACGTCGCTGAGCGAAGTCTGGCAGGATCGCACCGCTTCGCCATTGACGTGAACCGTGCAAGCGCCGCACAGGCCGGCGCCGCAACCAAATTTTGTGCCGGTCATCTGCAATTGTTCGCGGATGGCCCAGAGCAGCGGCGTATCTCCCGCCGCCTCGACGGACATATTCCGTCCGTTGATGTTAAGATTAGGCATGGTCTCTTCCCCTGCCGGTGCATGACGCCGCTTACGGCGGCAACTCACGTTGAATAATGGTCTGACACCCACCGGGCCGATGCCGACCTTGCGGCGGAGAATGATCGCGTTCCATTCCCGAGGCAATGCAATTTGGAATTGTTCGAAAAGAAAAATTATTTGGGATGCGCGTTGTGCATTGCGGCAATGATTTTGTCATAAAGTTGCCAATGGATTTGGTACCCACGCCATCCGGAAGCATCGATGCCGCGTTCGAAGTTGGGCAATTCCCCCCAGGCGTCAGATCGCGCTAGGATGAAGAGATCGCGCTAGAATAGGGTGCGACAGAGCTCTTTCAGGAAACCGCGATGCCAAAAATCGATCGGGACGGGGTCAAGATTTATTATGAGGTCCATGGCAGCGGACCCCCCTTATTGCTCACCCACGGCTATTCATCGACGTCGGCGATGTGGCAGGGCCAGATCGGGGCGCTGTCAAAACATCACAAACTTGTGTTGTGGGACATGCGCGGCCATGGCCAGTCCGATTACCCCACCGACCCCGCCGCCTATAGCGAAGCATTGACGGTCGCGGACATGGCGGCGCTGCTCGACGAGGTCGGCGCCGAGCGCGCCATCGTCGGCGGGCTTTCGCTTGGGGGGTATATGTCGCTCGCCTTTTATCGCGCGCACCCCGACCGCGTCCGCGCGCTTCTGATCATCGATACCGGGCCGGGTTTCAAGAAGGACGACGCCCGCGAAGCCTGGAACAGGCGCGCCCACGACACCGGCGACCGTTTCGAGCGCGAAGGCCTTGCGGTTCTGAAATCAGCCAGCCGCGAACGCTCTGATGTGAGCCACCGCGATGCCTCCGGCCTGGCGCGCGCCGCGCGCGGCATGCTGACCCAGCGCGACGCCCGCGTGATCGAGCAGCTGCCGGACATCAAGGTGCCGTCGCTGGTGGTGGTCGGCGCCGATGACACGCCGTTTCTCGCAGCTTCCGATTACATGGCGGCGAAGATTCCCGGCGCAAAAAAGGCGGTGATCCCCGCCGCCGGCCACGCCGTCAACATCGACCAGCCGCAGGCCTTTATCGACGCGGTATTGCCGTTCCTCGATAGTCTCGACGCAAAGCCGAAGCAGAAGGCCGCATCATGAAGACACGAGCCGCGGCAGCGTTCCTGATATCAGTCGCATTCGGCGCGGCGGTTGGCTCGGCTCACGCCCAGCAATTCGCGCCGGCCGGTGTTCCGCGCTCGCCGCCCTTCACCGCGACCTTGTCCAACACTACGCCGCTCGTGTTCGGGATGGATGTGGAAGATGTCTCGCGGGCCCTGGGAGAGCCGCTCAGCTACATCAGCGGCCGCCCCGGCGACGAAATCTATCTGGCATTCCGCAATATTGGCGGCAGCGGATTGTTCAATCACCATGACCGGCTCTATCTGCAATTCCGCAAGGGCAGATTGGCCGGCTGGAAAGGCGATTGGGGCCACAACTGGATGTGGCAATAGCAGGCGGCAGGCCGCACAGTTCTTCTCGACCATTCTGCAAATGATCGACTCTCAACAAATGGATGACCCGTGGGAAAAGACATAAAACTGACGGCTTCGGATAATTTTCAATTGGGCGGCTATCGCGCCGAGCCCGCGACCGCGCCCAAGGCGGCCATCGTGGTGATCCAGGAAATCTTTGGCGTCAATCACCACATTCGCGCGGTCTGCGATCGCCTCGCCGGCGAAGGCTACGTCGCCATCGCGCCTTCGATCTTCGACCGCACCGAACCCAATTTCCAGTGCGGCTATTCGCCGGAGGAGATCGCGACAGCGCGCAAATTCATCGCCAATCCCGACTGGGCGGCGATGCAGCGAGACACCCAGGCCGCCATCGACGCCGTCAGGAATGTCGGCCCGGTCGGCATTGTCGGCTTTTGTCTGGGCGGCAGCGTCGCCTATGCGGCGGCGACCAAACTGTCGGGGCTCTCGGCGGCGGTCGGCTATTATGGCGGGGCCATCGTCCGCTTTGCCGACGACAAACCGAAAGTGCCGACACAGCTTCATTTCGGCGAAAAGGATGCGGGCATTCCGCTTGCCGATGTCGAGACGATCAAAGCCAAGCGGCCCGACGTCGAGATCCACGTTTATCCGGGCGCGCAGCACGGCTTCCACTGCGACGAGCGGGCGAGCTACGACAAGACCAGCGCTGACATCGCCTGGCCGCGCAGCCTCGGCTTTTTTGCCAAGCACTTGAAGAAATAGAGGGGAAGTTCAGAACCAGCGTTCGCCGACGAGGACGGTATCGCCCGGGCCGAGCGCGGTACCGAGCGGCACCACAATGCGCATCGAACCGGAAGCGTCGGTGTGGGTCAGCGTCACGCGGTCGCGCCGGGCACGCGGGGAAAATCCGCCGGCGATCGCAACCGCACTCTCGACGCTCATATTGGGCACGTAGGGATATTGCCCGGGGGCAGCGACTTCACCCAGGATGAAGAACGGCCGGTAGGCTTCGATCTCGACTGCGACCGACGGATCGCGGATATAGCCGTTACGCAGTTTGGCAGTGATCTCGGCGGCGAGGCTCGCCGGCGTTCGTCCCCGCGCGGCGACCGCGCCGATCAGCGGCATGGTAATGGAGCCGCCGGCGTCGATCGCGTAGGTGTTGGTGAGACCCTCCTGGCCGTAGACCACGACCCGCAGTTTGTCGCCGGCATCGAGCCGATAGGCCGCATCGAAGGCCACCGGCATTGGCGCGGCCGCATAGGCGACCGGAACCGGAGCGTAGGAGCGCCGGGGTGCTGCGGCAAAGCTATTGCGAAGCGCGCTGATGGCGCCACCGGAATCCGCGGCACT
>JBGQCE010000396.1:0-4212 GCA_041495185.1 Bradyrhizobium sp. | reverse complement strand
GTGTTGGTCGCCGCCGACATCCAGCTTTCGACCTTGCACGATCCGACTTCGGAGATATCGGCGGCATCCACCGCATAGGCGCCGTTGGCCGCCCGCGCATCCTTTGGTGCCGCCAGCAACATTGAAATCGCCATCGCGGCGACCAATGCTGCCCATGTTGACCCAAGCCCCATACCGAAAGGCTAGCAGAGTCGACACCTCGACATCTGCGGAATAATGCGATTATCCTGCCGATATGACCGGCCACGATCACCATCACCACGACCATTCGGACTTGTCCGAGACCGAGCTGCGCGTGCGCGCGCTCGAGACCATTCTGACCGAAAAGGGTTATGTCGAGCCGGCCGCGCTCGATCTGTTGATCGAGACCTACGAGACCAAGGTCGGACCGCGTAACGGCGCCCGCGTGGTGGCCCGCGCCTGGGCCGATCCCGCTTTTCGCGCCCGCCTGCTCAAGGACGCGACGCCGGCGATCGCGGAACTCGGCTATGCCGGACGTCAGGGTGAGCACATCGTGGCCCTCGAGAACACCCCTCACCGCCACAACATGGTCGTGTGCACCCTCTGCTCCTGTTATCCTTGGCCCGTGCTCGGGCTGCCGCCGGTCTGGTACAAATCCGCGCCCTATCGCTCCAAGGCGGTGAAAGACCCGCGCGGCGTGTTGCGGGATTTCGGTTTCGAGCTGCCCGCGGGCACTGACATTCGCGTCTGGGATTCGACCGCGGAAATTCGCTATCTGGTGCTGCCGATGCGCCCCGCAGGCTGCGAGGGCTGGAGCGAACAGCGCCTTGCCGACCTCGTCACCCGTGACAGCATGATCGGCACCGGATTGCCGAAAAAGCCGCACGAGGTGGCCTGATGGACGGCGCGCACGATATGGGCGGCGTGAAGTGGTCGGGCCCGGTCGCGCCCGAGCCGAACGAGCCGGTATTTCACGCCGAATGGGAGCGGCGCGCATTCGCGATCACGCTGGCGATGGCAATGCCCGGCGGCTGGAACATCGACATGTCGCGCTTCGCCCGCGAGGATCGTCCGCCGCAGGATTACCTCGGCATGAGCTATTACCAGATCTGGCTCGCGGGCCTCGAGCGGCTGATGCTGGAGCGTAACCTGATCGCAACGGATGAGATCGCCGCCGCACGTCCGCTGCATCCGACAAAGCCGGTCGCAAAGAAGCTCACGCCTGACGGCGTCGCCGCCATGCTGCATCGGGGCGGAACGACCGAGCGCGAGGCCAAGAGCCCTGCTCTTTTTGCCGCCGGCGATAGAGTGCGCGCCAGGATGATCCATCCGCCGACCCATACAAGGCTGCCACGCTATGTGCGCGGGCATATCGGCGTCATCGAACGCGTGCTCGGCTGTCATGTTTTCCCCGACAGCAACGCCACCGGATCAGGCGAAAATCCGCAATGGCTCTACACCGTGACGTTCGATGGCCGCGAGTTGTGGGGCAAGGATTCAGATCCGAGCTTAAAGGTTTCGGTCGACGCCTGGGAACCCTATCTGGAGCGCGCCTGATGCCGCCGGATTCGCAAGCAACCCTTGAGGCGACGCGCGCCGTCCCCGGCATTCCCAGCGACGCTGACGGGCCGGTGTTTCGCGAACCGTGGGAAGCCCAGGCCTTTGCGATGGCGCTGGCGCTGCATGCGCGCGGACTGTTCACCTGGAGCGAATGGGCCGCAACCCTCGCCGATGAAATCAAGCGAGCGCAGGCAAAGGGCGACCCCGACAGCGGCGAGACCTATTACCGGCATTGGCTGGCGACATTGGAAAGACTGGTATCAGCGAAAGGCGTCGCAACCTCCGAAACCCTGCACCGCTATCGCGATGCCTGGGACCACGCCGCCGACCGCACGCCGCACGGCTCCCCGATCGAACTGCGGCCGGAGGATTTTGGCTAAACAGCACCGTCATTGCGAGGAGCGTCGCGGTTACGCAGAACGCCCCGCATATTCCTGCCAGCCCTTGGCGCGCAACGCGCAGGCCGGGCATTCGCCGCAACCATAGCCCCACGCATGCCGCGCGCCGCGTTCGCCGAGATAGCAGGTGTGGGAATGCTCGCGGATCAGATCGACCAGCCCTGCCCCGCCGAGCTCATTCGCAAGCTTCCAGGTGCCGGCCTTGTCCAGCCACATCAGCGGCGTGTGCAATTCGAACCGCTTGTTCATGCCGAGATTGAGCGCGACCTGCAAAGCCTTGATGGTCTCGTTGCGGCAATCGGGATAACCGGAATAGTCGGTTTCGCACATGCCGCCGATGATGTGACGGATGCCGCGCCGGTAAGCCAGCGCTGCCGCAAACGTCAGAAACACCAGATTGCGGCCGGGGACGAAGGTGTTGGGCAGGCCGTCCTCGCCCATCTCGATTGCGACATCGCGCGTCAGCGCGGTATCGGAGATCTCGGCCAGTGTCGGAATCTCCAGGGTGTGGCTTTCGCCAAGTTTTGCAGCCCAATCCGCGCGCAACGATTTGATGCCGTCCAGCAGACGGTCGCGGCACTCAAGCTCGACGGCGTGACGCTGCCCGTAGTCGAAGCCGAGCATCTCGACCCGCGCAAAGCGCTTTAGCGCCCATGCGAGGCAGGTGGCGGAATCCTGTCCGCCGGAAAACAGCACCAGCGCGGTCTCGGTCTGGAATTGATCGCTCATGGCTTGCCATAGAGCATTTTCCGGCAAAGTGGAATCCGGTTTGCCGCAAGAAAATGCTCTACTTTCATGAATTGCGCGTATTCCGATCGCAAAACCGGCGTCCACTTTTGCGGAATACGCGCTGCACTCATCGATCCACAGGCCAATCGGTGGAAATGGCGCCCTGCTCGCTTCGTTTCGCTGGGATGGACGCGCGTCTTGCTGCATACAGGCCTGATCTTCCCTTAAGGGCCCGGTGCACGATGACCCCTTCCCGCGATATTTCTCGCCTGCTCGAAATCATGGCGGCGCTGCGAACGCCCGGCACGGGCTGCCCGTGGGACCTCGAACAGAATTTTGCGACCATTGCGCCCTACACCATTGAGGAAGCCTATGAGGTCACCGACGCCATCGCGCGCGGCGATCTCGACGATCTGCGCGACGAACTCGGCGATCTCCTGCTGCAGGTGGTGTTCCATGCCCGCATGGCGGAGGAACAAAATGCGTTCTCGTTCGGCGATGTGGTCGAGGCGATCACGCGAAAGATGGTTCGAAGGCATCCCCATGTCTTCGCCGACAGGGATGGGCGGCTGACGCCGTCGGACGTGAAGGGCGCGTGGGATCGAATCAAGGCCGAGGAAAAAGCCGAACGCGCGCGGCGGCTGCCCGAGGAGACGGCCCATCAGTCGCTGTTGTCGGGCGTGAAAGCCGGGCAACCCGCGCTGGCGCGCGCGATGGAATTGCAGCGCAGGGCCTCTCGCGTTGGCTTCGACTGGAACGATCCGCGCGCGGTGCTGCACAAGATTCGCGAAGAGGCCGACGAGATCGAGGCGGCGCTGGACCGCGGCGACGCCAATGAACTCGCGGAGGAAACCGGCGATCTCCTGTTCGCGCTGGTCAATCTGGCGCGGCATGTCGGCGCCGATCCCGAAATGTCGTTGCGAGGCACCAATGCCAAATTCGAACGTCGCTTTGGCTATATCGAACGTGCATTGGCGGCAAAGGGGCGTTCACTTGAGGGCGCTTCGCTCGCCGAGATGGATGCGCTGTGGAATGAGGCGAAGAGCGAGGAAATCTCCGCGTCGTTCCGGCCAAGTGAGCCAACGGGTCCGGCCCCTGGCCGGCCCGATGACGGGCTCCGCGAACGCTGAGCCGGGACCCCAGCGTGAGCGCAATTGCGCTCATCGCGGTGCCGCGGCCTCTCGATCTGAGCACTGCGGCAGACGCCTTCCGCAACAACCAACGCCTGGGGGCTATGGGTCCCGGCGTTCGCCGGGACGACGACTAAACCGCGTGCGGCACGGCGTCGAAGCGGTTGACCACGATGTCGCGCTTGGTTTCATCGACGCGCACGGTCATCGCGAACCGGCCATCGTGAAATTCCTTGTTGAGGATTTCCGAATTGCGATGCAGCCAGCTTATGCCGGCGCCGTCGGCGGCATCGATCGACAGGTCCAGCGTCATCCGTGTGGTCGCCAGCCGATCCTCGATCGCGGCCAGCAGCGCGTCGATCCCCTCCCCGGTTTCGGCGGAGACCAGGAAGCACGGCCGCTCCGCCGGGCGACGGGCGGCGATATTTTTGAGG
>JBGQCE010000395.1:0-4214 GCA_041495185.1 Bradyrhizobium sp. | reverse complement strand
CTGCCCGATGCGATCCTGCTCGACTGGAACATGCCCATCATGGATGGCTATGAATTCCTCGGCAATCTGCGCCGCATGCCCGGCGGCGACCAGCCCAAGGTGGTGTTCTGCACCACCGAAAACGATGTCGCGCACATCGCGCGCGCGCTTCATGCCGGCGCCAACGAATATATCATGAAGCCGTTCGACAAGGACATCGTCACTGCGAAGTTCCAGGAAGTCGGCCTGATCTGATCTGCCTGTTCGATCCGGCGGCTGAACGGCCCTCGGCGTTATCGTTCTAGTAGTGCCGTTTGCGCCGTACCTGGTGGACAATGAGTGTTGCGTTGACAAGTTCCTCGATCCCCGCTTCGGCAAGGCAAGAGCCGTTGCGGGTCATGGTAGTCGATGACTCCGTCGTCATCCGCGGGCTGATCTCGCGCTGGGTCGAATCCGAGCCGGACATGGTTGTCGCGGCATCGCTGCGCACCGGCCTTGACGCCGTCAACCAGATCGAGCGCATCAATCCCGATGTTGCCGTGCTCGATATCGAAATGCCGGACCTCGACGGCATTTCCGCGCTGCCCTTGCTGCTGGCCAAGAAACGCGACCTCATCATCATCATGGCGTCGACCCTGACCCGCCGCAATGCGGAGATCAGCTTCAAGGCGCTTTCGCTCGGGGCATCGGACTACATTCCGAAGCCCGAAAGCACCCGCGAAGCAGGGGCCGCCGAAACGTTTCGCCACGATCTCATTCAGAAAATCCGTCATCTCGGCGCCAAGGTCCGCCGGGCAGCTGGTCCTTCGTTGGCGCCGGCGCTGGATCGCGCCCGCGAGCCATTGCCGCGGCCGGCGCAGGCCCCGCTGGCGCAGCCGCAGCTCTTGCGCCGCGCGTTCAGCACGCAGGCGCCGCGTGCGCTTTTGATCGGCTCATCGACCGGCGGTCCGCAGGCGCTGATGACGCTGGTCGGCGAGATCGGTCCTGTGATCGACCGCTTTCCCGTGCTGATCACGCAACATATGCCGCCGACATTCACGACGATTCTTGCAGAGCATCTGGCGCGCTCGAGCCAGCGGCCGGCGCATGAGGCCGTCGATGGCGAGATCGTCAAGGCCGGCAAGATCTATCTGGCGCCGGGCGGCCGCCACATGCGGGTCGTGCGCCACGGCGCCGATGCCGCGATCGCTCTCGATGATGGGCCGCCGATCAATTTCTGCAAGCCCGCGGTCGATCCGCTGTTCAACTCCGCGATCGATGTCTGGCAGGGCGGCATTCTGGCGCTCGTGCTGACGGGCATGGGCTCGGACGGCATGCGCGGCGGCAAGGAGATCGTCGCGGCCGGCGGCAGCGTGATCGCCCAGGACGAAGCTTCGAGCGTGGTGTGGGGAATGCCGGGTGCAGCCGCCAATGCGGGCATATGCGCGGCCGTTCTGCCGCTTAATCAGATCGCGCCCAAACTGGTTCGGTTGTTTTCGGGAGACCGTTCGTGACGCCGCTGGATTATGAGTTTTTGCGTAAGCTCTTGAAAGAACGCTCCGGTCTGGACCTGTCTTCCGACAAGCAATATCTGGTTGAAAGCAGATTGATCCCGCTGGCGCGCAAGGCCGGTCTGCCGGGAATCACCGAACTGGTTCAGAAAATGAAGGGCGGATCCGACGAGCTGACGTCGGAGGTGGTCGAGGCGATGACCACCAACGAGACGTTCTTTTTCCGCGACAAGATTCCGTTCGATCATCTGCGCGAGACTATGCTCCCGGCGCTGGTGCAGGCGCGCGCGGGCCGCCGTGCCCTGCGTATCTGGTGCGCGGCATCCTCCACCGGGCAGGAGCCTTACTCGATCGCGATGTGCGTGAAGGGTTTCGCGGCCCTGGCAGGGTGGCGGGTTGAAATCGTTGCGACCGATCTGTCGCAGGCAGTCCTTGAAAAATCCAAGGCCGGCATCTTCAGCCAGTTCGAGGTCCAGCGCGGCTTGCCGATCCAGATGCTGGTCAAGCATTTCACCCAAATCGGAGAGCTGTGGCAGCTCAATGCCGATATTCGCGGCATGGTGCAGCACCGGCAGCTGAATCTGCTGCAGGACTTTTCCCATCTTGGAACGTTCGACGTGATCTTCTGCCGGAACGTCCTGATCTATTTCGACCAGGACACCAAGGTCGGTGTCTTCGATCGCCTTGCAAGAATGCTCGAACCCGACGGCGTATTGCTGCTGGGCGCGGCCGAGTCCGTTGTCGGGATATCCGACGCCTTCAAACCCTGTCCGGATCGGCGCGGGCTCTACCGCCCGAATGCCGACCGCGCGGCGCGCGCCGGTACCATGGCGGCAACGCCGCTGAAGGCGGTTGCTTCGGCAGCGAGCTAGAGCATGATCCCGACCCGAAGGGCCGCGCTAGCGCAAAGTGGACACCGGTTTTCGGATAAGATCATGCTCAAAAAATAAGCGAAGGCCCTGAGGCCCCTAAAGGATTGCATGCGGCAAAAACCGCGACGTATTGCCGGTGACCGGGTTTTCGTCCTCGCGGATCGATAGCCCGCACGGGATGTGGTCGATCAGCCAGCTTCCAAGCACGGGATACTGATTTGAGAAGTTCGGCAGCGGCGCCAGGGCCTGGCGGATAAAACCCTCGGCGCCATACGGCCCCTCCTGTTCCACAACCGTAACGCCCTCGCTGATCAGCGTGACGTTGGCGCCTTCGCGCGAATAAAGCGGCTTGCGCACAAAGGATGCGCCGAGCCTTGCCGCCTTCGGATCGTCCTCGAAATACGCGGGCAGCAGATTGGGGTGATCCGGAAACATCTCCCACAGCAACGGAAGAATGCCCTTGTTGGAAAGGATGGCCTTCCATGGCGGTTCGACCCAGCGCGTCGGCGCCTGTGCGAGCCGCTCGCCGAACGCATCGTGAAACATCCATTCCCAGGGATAAAGCTTGAACACAAGCTCCATCGAACGGTCGTCGAGATCGACAAAGCCAATGTCGTCGCGCCATCCGATGTCCTCGACATCGATCAATGTGGTCGCAAGGCCGGCCTGCCGCGCGGTGTCCTCGAGATAGGCCAGCGTGCCGGCATCTTCGATGTTTTCGGTGGTTCCCGCGAGATGAAGGTGGCGTCCTTCGCCGAGCTTCTTCCACGCCTCGATCAGGCGTTCATGGATCGAATTGAACTGGTCGGCATGCGAGGGGATGATGCGCCGCTCGATCGTCTGTTCAAGCCACGTCCATTGAAACACCGCGGCCTCGAAAATCGATGTCGGCGTATCGGCGTTATATTCCAGCAGTTTCGCAGGACCATGTCCGTCAAAACGAAGATCGAGGCGGCCATAGAGGCTGGCTTCATCGCGGTGCCAGCTTTCGGAGATCAGCGGCCAGAATGCTTCCCTGATCTTCAATCGGCGCAGAATGCTTTCGTCGTCGATTGCGCGGGCGACCAGTTCGAGGCACATGGCGTCGATTTCGCCTGTGGGCTCTTCGATCTGGCGTTCGATTTCGTCGAGAGTGAAGACGTAACAGGCGCGTTCGTCCCAATAGCGCTCGCCGTCGATGGTGTGAAAGTCAAACCCGGTTTCGTCGGCAGTGGTGCGCCAGTCATCGCGCTCGGGGCATGCGAGACGCTGCATAAGAGGCCGCTAGCCGCCGCCATGCGCATGGCCATGCCCATGCAATCGGTGCGGTGCGCCACCGAAGCCGCCATACTTCACGCGGCAATTCTCCGGCCATCGTCCGTTCGCGTCCGGCCTGCCGTACGGTCCGCAATCGTCGCGCCGCACGAACCCCATCGATACGGCGCCGATGGCCGCAGTACCCATCAAGGTCAGGACGACACGGCGCGAGCGTTTCATGGTGCGGCCCCTGTGCTGGTCGAGGATTGATCCGGAACGCTCGGCAGTTTCCCTTATCCGGAGGCAGCGAGGCAAGCGGAAGCCGGTCATTTCACGGAATCGTGCGACGATCGGCGCGCACACTACGCGCGCGCTTGAGGCGTCAACAGACCCGCAGTCCGGCTCACTTCTCTATTGCGACCAACGTAACGCCATTCATAAGGCTGTTGGCCAGCATGAAGTTGCCGTCGCGTGTGACCGACGTGTTCCGCACAATCTTTCCGCCGCCCGGGATCGCCCAGCTCTGGAATTTTGCGGTTCTGGGATCGAAGCGCACGACGGTGTTCGGGGTCGACCCGGACTCACTGTACCAGATGACATCGTTGATCGCCGAGATGCCATATGGCTCGGACTTCGG
>JBGQCE010000394.1:0-4248 GCA_041495185.1 Bradyrhizobium sp. | reverse complement strand
GCGCAGGCCTTCGTCGGCAGTGATGATGATTTTGGATTGGCAGTCGGTGATGCGCTGGGCCAGGCTGTCAGGCGAAAAGCCGGCGAACACCACCGAATGGATCGCGCCGATCCGCGCGCAGGCCAGCATCGCGTAGGCGGCTTCCGGAATCATCGGAAGATAGATGGTGACGCGGTCGCCCTTCTTGACGTTTCGGGTGCGCAGGATGTTGGCGAATTTGCAGACCTCGTCGTGCAGCTGCCGATAGGTGATGTGCTTGGACTCCGAGGGGTCGTCACCCTCCCAGATGATCGCGGTCTGGTCGCCGCGCTTGTCGAGATGCCGGTCGATGCAGTTCCAGGCGACGTTGAGGACGCCGTCCTCGAACCATTTGATCGAAATCTTGCCGGGCGCGAAGGAGGAATTCTCGACCTTGGTGAAGGGCTTGATCCAGCCGATGCGCTTGGCCTGTTCGGCCCAGAACCCGTTGGGATCGCTGATCGAGCGCGCGTACATTTCCTTGTACTTGGCCTGATCCGCCCAGGCGCGCTTGGCCCAATCTGCGGGCACATCGTAAATCTTCTCGGACATAACACCCTCCACCCTTGCGGCCAGTGAACGCGGGCACTGCAAGCCGTCTTCATTGTTACAACGATTATGCGTCGGGCCTGATGGTGCCGACAAGCGGAACAAATGGACCCTTGGGTGGCCCCTCGCCATGCGCGGGATCAAATCGCTGATAAAGCGGAGCCGCTAACCGTCACCTGGCCGGCCATCACGATCGCGTTTTCGGGGGTCCGAAAAATCCTCCAGGCGCCCTGCTTACGGGCCGAACGGTAACCAGAAACCGCTGTTCCGCCCGACGTGGACTAGCGCTCGCGGCAATTACCCCCTAAATGGCCTCCCCGGGGCGGAAGCGGCCCTGCCGGAAACAAACAACAATAGCCGGCATTATCTGATAACAGTCGGAGCAAGGCGTCTAAAGTCATGATGGATCAGCAGAATTTCGAGGCTGCGCGGCCCGTGTCCGCCGATCCGCATCTTGCGGTGACGGTGACGCCGGGACACCCCGCGAGTGTCGAAACCCTCGCCAAAGAACTGGGCCTGAAGCTCGGCGATCAGAACGAGCTGACCATCCGCCGCATCAAGCGGGGAAAAAGTTATTCATTCGTTCGCGCCAACGGGACGGCGATCCGCCACACCGGCACCATCAAGCGCCTGCACTCGATGGCGGTGCCCCCGGCCTATGCCGAGGTCCGCTATTCGCCCGATCCGACCTCGCATCTGCAGGCGGTCGGCCGCGATGCCGCGGGCCGGCTGCAATACCGCTACCACTCCGACTGGGAGAAGGTCCGCGAACAGCGCAAGGCTCACCGGCTGGCCCGGCTGGTCGCGGCATTGCCGAAAATTCGCCGCAACGTCTCGATGCACCTGTCGGGCGAGGCGCCGACCCGCGAATTCGCGCTCTCGGCCGTGATCGAACTGATCGCGCGCACCGCGATCCGTCCCGGCAACGAATCCTACGCCCGCCTCAACGGCACCCGCGGCGCCACCACGCTTTTGAAGTCCAATGTCGCGCTGGAAGACGACAGCGTCGTGCTGACCTTCAAGGCCAAGGGCGGCAAGGCCGTGCGCAAGGAATGCGACGCCGCCAAGCTGGTTCGCGCCATCGGCATCCTGGGCGGCGTGCCGGGCAAGCGGATGTTCCAGTACCGGGACAATTCCGGCAATGTCCGCGGGGTCTCGACCACCCAGGTCAACGCGTTCCTGCGCGAGATCGCCGGCATCAAGATTTCGCTGAAGGATTTCCGCACCCTGATGGCATCCGCCGTGGTGCTGGAATCGCTGTCGCGGATTTCTCCGGCGGCCAGCGCCCGCGGCCGGCGCAAGCAGGTATTGGAAGCCGTGCGCGCCGCCGCCGACGAGCTGTCGAATACGCCGGCGATCTGCCGCAAGAGCTATGTTCACGACACCATCGTCACCGCGTTCGAGGACGGCATCCTCGAGCGCTTCGCCGCGACGATGAAGGGCTATCGCTCGCAGTCGAAACGCGAGCAGCTTTTGGCGCAGGTGGTGACGGCGGCGGCAGCGTAGTAGTTCCTCATGGTGAGGAGCCGCAGAGCGGCGTCTCGAACCACGAGGCCCCGATCTGGCCATCCTTCGAGACGGCGCTGACGCGCCTCCTCAGGATGAGGTCAGTTACACGCCGCCCATCTTGCAGACGATCTTCCATTCGTCCGAACTCACCGGCTGCACCGACAGCCGCGAATATTTCACCAGCGCCATGTCGACCAATCGTTTGTCGGCCTTGATCGCGGCCATCGTCACCGGCGTCTTCAAGGGTTTGTCGGCCTTGATATCGACGCAGACGAACTTGCCGGTCTTGTCGGTCGGGTCTGGGTAGGCTTCCTTGATGATTTCCGCGATGCCGACGATCTCCTTGCCCTCGTTGGAGTGGTAGAAGAAGGCGCGGTCGCCTTTCTTCATCTTCACCAGATTCTGCCGCGCGGTGAAATTGCGCACGCCGGTCCAGGCTTCACCCCTGGTGCCCTTTGCGACCTGCTGATCCCACGACCAGCTCGAAGGCTCCGATTTCACCAGCCAATAGTTCATGATGCTCACCACTTGCTCGTCATGGCCGGACTTGTTCCGGCCATCCACGTCTTCTGTTCGGAGGTTTATTTAGCAAGACGTGGATGCCCGCGACAAGAAGCATGAAGACGCGCTTCGCGCTATTGCGCGGGCATGACGGAGCGAAGCTATCCCTCCGCCTTGAATGGGCGCGTCAGCAGACTTTCGATCGCCTCATCGATCGTCGTTGCGCCGCGCAAGATTGCCGCGACCGCATTTGATACCGGCATATCGACATTTTGCGAAGCCGCCAGTTCGATCAGCACCGGTGCGGTGAACTCGCCTTCGGCGAGCTTGTCGCGCGGCGGCGCTTCGCCGCGTCCGAGCGCGATGCCGAGCGCGAAATTGCGCGATTGCGGGCTGGAGCAGCTCAGGATCAGATCGCCCAGCCCCGAAAGGCCCGCCATGGTTTCGCCGCGCGCACCGCAGACGCGTCCGAGCCGAACCAACTCGCTGAAGCCGCGCGTGGTCAGGGCAGCCTGTGCCGACGCGCCCAATTTCCTGCCGACCACGATGCCGGCTGCGATCGCCAGTACGTTTTTCGCAGCCCCGCCGATCTCGACGCCGCGGACATCCGTGGTGTGATAGGGCCGGAAGGTCGCAGATCCCAGCGCCTGCACCAGCGCGCTCGCAAGCGCCTCATCCTTCGCCGCCAGCGTCACGGCTGTTGGGAGGCCGCGCGCCACGTCCTCTGCAAAACTCGGCCCCGACAAAATGGCCGGGCTCGCGTTGGGTGCCGTTTCCGCGATCACCTCGGTCATGAATTTATGCGTGCCGCGCTCGATGCCCTTGGCGCAGGCGATCACGGGCTGCGCCTTAACGAGGTGAGGCGCAAGCCTGGTGACGGCCTCGCGCAGATTCTGCGCCGGCGTTGCGATCAGGATAATGTCAGCTCGCGCGGCAATGGCGATATCGTGCGTCACCCCAATGCTTGCATCCAATCGCACGCCGGACAGTTTGGGATTTGCGCGCGTGGCCGCGATCTCCGCCGCGCCCGACGCGCTACGCGCGCAGAGAACGACATTGCGTCCGGCCCGCGCGGCGACACCCGCCAGCGCCGTTCCCCATGCGCCGGCGCCGATCACAGCGACTGAGTTAAAGGACCGCATCGGAAAACCGCTGGTGCGCTCCCTCGCCCCGCGCTTGCGGGGTCGAGACGAGCGAAGCTCGCTCTTGGAAGGCTGGGGTGAGGGGCTGCTTCCGCAAATTCTGAAGATGAAGTGAGCGCGGTGACTCCCCCTCACCCGGATTGCTCCGCAACGTAGCCGAAGCTTCGCTTCGGCGTTCTTTTCCAAGAACGGCCGCCAAAGGCGGCCTATGCTCTCCCCGCAGGCGGGGAGAGGTGAGGCTGCGCTTGCGGCACAAATCTTTATCCATGGACGGCCTCTAGAAACCCGCGCGGGTATTGGCAAACCCCGCCGGCGCCGTGGCATTTGTATCGAGCAACCAGCGGGCGCGGGGCGGGGCATCCATCGCGTCGGTCATGCCCAATGCCAGCCGCTCCGCGCCGGCCCAGGCGATCATCGCGCCATTATCGGTGCAGAGCGCGGGCGGCGGAATGATCAGCGTGGTCTGCGCTTTCGCGGCGACATCCTGCAGCGCGCCGCGGATCGCCTGATTGGCGGCAACGCCGCCGGC
>JBGQCE010000393.1:0-4256 GCA_041495185.1 Bradyrhizobium sp. | reverse complement strand
TTTGGGGGTTCTCCTTCACCACCGAGCGGCTGCATGACCGCGACAAAAGCGCGTGGTGGCTCGCTGTGTTCTACCTGGTGCCAGGTCTGCTCGACCAAATTGCGGAAGCAGCCTGGTTTGCCGGAGCCGCAGGCACCGTGCTGCATTATGTTCTGACGCTGGCAGCGTTCGCGCTCACGATCTGGGGATTCGTCGAAATCGGCTGCCTGCGCGGCAGAGCCGGGTCCAACACATATGGGCCCGACCCACTCCTGCAACCCAAACGACGGGGCTGAATGGCTGGCGTCCAAAAACAAAAAAAGCCCGGCGGCCATCAGGCCACCGGGCGGGTGTTGCAATCTCAGGAATATGTTACGCGCTCACCTATGCCCTGCAAGGGCACGGTTCAAACGTCAGCTAATTTCAACCGTTGCTACCATCCCAAAAACCCCCGCCTCGGCAAGCGCTGCGATGCGCGCATCGTCATAGCCGAGCTTCTTCCGCAAGACTTCCTTTGTATGCTCGCCCAGCAAGGGCGCCGCGACGGGATCGATGGCCGGCGTCAGGCCGAGATGGAGCGGCGTTTCGATATTGGGGACGGAACCTGCGGTGGGGTGCGGAATCTGGCTGAGACGATGGCGCTCGCGCACTTCCGGCGAGTTGAAAGCCTCCTCGACGGTACGAAGATAACCGACGGGGATGTTGGCCGCCTTCATCTTCGTCACCCAGTTTTCGCGAAGGTCCTGCACGAAAATCCCGGTGAGAATCGCGCGCAGTTTCTCCTTGTTGGCCGTTCGTGAACGCCGGTCTGCGAATTCGCCGCTGGCGAGATCGGGCCGGCCGAGCACTTCGATGACGAGGCGGCGATACAGCCGGTCATTGGCGCAGGCGATATAAAACGGCGCGTCTGACCCCTCGTAGACGCCGACGGACGGAGACCCGTTCGGCGAATTACCCTGACGGCTCGGATTCACACCCGTCATCAAATAGGCCATGCCGTAAAATTGGGTCATCGCCAGCGCGATGTCAAACAGCGCCACCTCGACATGCTGGCCGCGGCCGAGCCGATCGCGGGCGAACAGCGCCAGCAGGATAGCGTTGCAGGCTGACATGCCCGTCAACATATCCACCGCGGGCGGTCCGGTCCGCACCGGTGGCCCGTCGGGAAAACCGTTTAGCGACATGAATCCGCTTTCGGCCTGGGTGATCGGATCGAAACCAGGACGGGATGCAAACGGCCCCTGGCGGCCATAGGCCGAGATCGAGCAATAGACCAGGCGGGGATTGGTTGGCGCGACTGACGCGTAGTCGAGGCCATACTTCTTCATCACGCCGGAGGAGAAGTTCTCCACCACCACATCTGCCCGCGCGATCAGTTCGCGCGCGACTTCGCGCGCCGCGGGCTTGGTGAGGTCGAGAGCGATGCCCCGCTTGTTGCGATTCAGACCGACAAACGCAGCACTTTCGCCGGCGAGATCGGCGTGTTCATAGCTGCGCGTATCGTCGCCGCCATCCGGGTTCTCGATCTTGATAACTTCGGCGCCAAAATCGGCCAGCGTTTGCGTACAGGCAGGACCGGCGACGACCCGGGTGAAGTCCACGACCAGCAGACCGTCGAGGGCAGTCGGCGCGCCCTTCGTTCGTGGCACGCGATCGGGTAATTGCGGTCTGACAGTCATGCTCGGTCTGTTCCCTTCTGGTGCCGATTGGCGCCAAAGCAGGCGCCGCGGGACGCGACTTTAGGGTCTATTTCCAGAAGAGCAACGTTGGCAATAGCTTCAGAGCATGTGTGAGTTGCGGTTAGGGCTACTTCACCTGATAGGCTTGCGCCAATACAGCGTATTCGGCCACGCCCATGGATATTGCGGCTGGTAGAGCCGATAGCCGGCCCGGATGAAGTTGTTGGCGGAAGCAAGATTGTCGGTCGTATCGGAGATGATGCAGCTCCATCCATTGCGCCGTGCGCGGGCTTCCAGCGCGCGCATCAGCCGCAATTGCAAAGTGTTGCCCCAATGACTTTTCAACACCCCTACACGGCAGAAATATCCCGCGTTGAAGGCACGCGTCGACGGCACCAATCCGGCAAAGGCGACAGGTATCGCTTCGTCATATCCGAGCCACCAGTGCCCCTGATCGAATTCCGGAACCGAAGCATCCCTAAAGAATGTCAGGCGATGCAGGTCGGCGAGCGTATCCGCGATTTCGTCGTCATGCCCGTCGACCTCGCGAATCCTGTACATCGGCCAGTCCTTCAAAATCCTCGCCTTTCGGGGGGTATCAGAGCGTCACCTGAGGCATCGTCGGGCTTTCTCGATTTCCTTGTCGGAAACACCTCTTGCTCGCGCCCAGGATTCCACAACCGCTTCGCCATATTGGGCCACGGCCTTCCTGACCACCCAACAGGGAATCGCATGCGCCGGAAAAGAAGCCACAAGCGCGGCAACCACGACCATCGCGCGGATCATTTTCCGAGCATGACCTTGATGCCGAGCCACACCGCCCCGACAAACCCCGTGACGATCACGGTAATGACGGCCTTGAAAGTATAGCTCTGAGCCTGCTCGACGCTCTTGCGCCAGCGCCTCAGGTGCTGAAAATCCGCCCGCAATTCCTTGCGGTCCTCTTCCTCGATACCGAACGAGGTCAGAATGGCGGCGATGGTCCGGAGAATGATGGCGTCGATATCATTCCGATAAAGTCTTTGCTGTTCGGCCAGCGTCTCAGTCACAATCGACCGGATTTCATCTTCACGCATCGCGCTCATCGCTTGATGATCCCCGAGTCATCTCTTGATGATCCCCGGGTCATCGCTTGATGATCCGCGCGACATTCTCAAATCCGCGTTTAGCGAAATAAAACGACACCACCAGGTTCGAGGTAACGGATGCGAACCCCGCGAGCGGATCGGTCGTTCCAAGCCCCAGCACCTTGTCCCAAACCAGAAGCTTGCCGAAATAAAGCGCCACGAAGTATCCCATCAGCTTGTCGGGCTCATACCAATGCCCGATTTCGGCGATGCGATATTGCAGAATAGCGTTTGATTCGTTGGCCTGGGCCGCGATTTCAGTTGCGGCAAGATCGGAAGCGATTTTGCTTTCGACGTTTCCAGCTTTTAGCTTCGCCTGGTAAGCGTCGATCAGCCCCTTGATGACGGGGCCGCCGAGAAAAGACAGGATTGCCATCCACATGATTAACTTGCCTTTCGCAGGGACCGCAGTCGCGCGATGATTGTGACAATTGAAATGCCGAGAAGTATGCGCCCGACTGTTTTCGGATCTCCGACCGCGGCGGAAACCTGGTCCTTGATATTGGGGTCGCCGAATGCATCGGCGACCGTATCAATGGCCTGCATGACGGCCCCTGCGATTGCGAGGAAGTAGCCCCATGCGATCGTCAGGGAGTTGAGGCAGAACGCCTTAACCCTGGCCAACATATCAGAGCTTCTTTGCCGCCGCGGTGATAGCGTCAGCCCGAGCGTGGAGCTTCGCGGAGAGAGCGTTTGCCCCGATGACAAGCGCCTGAATCTTGTCCTTGAAGAACCAGATCAAGGCGCCCCCGGAGCCGAAACCAATTGCGAAACCGATGGAATAGACAGTCATTCTCAATTCCTTTCAAAGGTAAAAGATAATTGCGAGACACAGCGCAGCCCAACGGCTGTCATGCAGCCAGAAGGGGAGAGCGATTCCGGCACAGACCATACCGAGGGTGACCGTCATGAATACGGTCACGAAAACCTTGCCTTGGCGGTCTGTCATTTTCTGAATGCGGAGAAGATCGCAGCCAGGACAGATGCGATAGCCGCCCCGATTGATCCCCTCGCTGGATTTGTGACTGAGGGTGCTTTCGGATCGGGCTTTTCTGGAGCGGGGGCTGGATTGGCGGGCGTGATCGTTACGCCGATAAAAGTGATGGTTGGATCAAGCGCCATCATCGCCATAAGAAGGCCCGCACAACCGAGCTGGCTGTCCACGGCATCGGGGTCGTATACGCCGTCGCGAACATATTTGCCGGATCTGTATTGATCGGTTCCCGACCACAGGTAAGGTGACGGCGCACCTCGAGCAGCATAGCCAAGCCCGTTATATTCCTCGAGCTTGGTCAGGGCGCCGCCGATGCTCCAATCCTTGTTATGAGCGGCATGCGGAGCACAGTTGACAAGTGCATCTATCGCTGCTTCTTCCCATGATCTGAAGGGGCCTCTTCCGGCGGGGACGTGAACAGAAACCCTATTCCATGGGTCGCCCTGCGCCAGCGATCCCGTCCAGTCCTGCGAGGAT
>JBGQCE010000392.1:0-4257 GCA_041495185.1 Bradyrhizobium sp. | reverse complement strand
GCTTCCCGACAGGAAGTTGAACAATCCGCCCGAAGTCTTGATGACGCCGACATTGGCCAGGCGCGGCGAGAATTCCTCGACGAAGGCCTGTTCGTAGGGAACACCCAGCGCTACCCACAGGTAGTCCGGCCCCAACCCGTTGATTTCGTCGACCTTGTCCCGCAGCGCATCGCCCCTCAGATAGCCATGGGAACGCCCGACGATCCGCAAATCCGGGTACATTTTCTGGATATTGGCGACGGCGGCGGCATTTTCCGCTTCATCGGCGCCGAACATATAGAACGTCAGCCCCGCCGCCTGCGCTTTTCGGGCGACGACGTGAAACAGGTCGGTGGTTGCGACACGTTCCGGCAGCGGCGTTGGCGATTTGAACCGCGACACGGTGACCAGCGGCTGCCCGTCGGCATTGATCAGATCGGCCGCGCGGAACAGCCGTCCGGTCATCGGTTCGGTCGAACAGCGCGCCAGCACTTCGCCATTGGCTGACGTCAGATATAGCGGACGGCCGACCCGGCGTTCCGGAAAGACCATGTCGATCATGAAATTCGCGGTCTGCTCGATATCGAGCACGGCGAGCCGCAACCCACCCAGCGAGATTCTGGGTACGCGGGCGGTAGCGGCTCTCCCGACCGGATTTGCGCGGCGTTCAAGCATATTGTTTGTCTGGCTGGCGGCTGACAGCCACGGGTTTAAGCTCGTTGAGGACGACGCCGATCAGCTTGCGCTCCGCACCGCCCAGCGCTGCGATGATGTCTTCCATGCAGTCGTTGATGTCGAGATTGACCGGCAGGATCGCGACGAGGCCGTCGGCGAGTTCGAGCAGCTTGCGGTCGGCAGCGCTCAAGGGTATCGCCGGCCCGTCGAGGATCACGAGATCGTAGCGGCCGGCGGAACGCGCCTGCGCGATCGCCTTGCGGATCGCTTCGCTCGCCTTGGCGTCGGATCCCCTGATCACAGGCAGGATCGAGATTCCGTTCGCAGTCTTGATCGCGCGCGAGGCCTTGGTGCCGATGCTGAGCCAGCTCAGACGGCTGGCCTCGCTCTTGCCGAGGCCGTTGATATTGTTCGAAAGGGCGTGAACTGCGTGATCGGCATCGATCATCAACACCCTGGCGCCGTCGCGCGCGGCCGCCAGCGCCACGTTCATCGTAGCGATGCTGCGGTCCTTGCCGGCGCCGGCGCCGATCATGGCCATCACCGGCATCGCGCTCTCGGGCGAACGCCGCGTTACAGTTGCGCGCATGTCGCGCATCGCGTTGAGGAAGGTCGTCAGCGGGAAGCCGGCGCGCAGCGTCGGCCAGCCCATTCGAGTTACATCGGGAATCCCGCCAATCGTCAGGATTCCGCTCAGCGTCCGCATCACGTCGGACTCCTGCAGGCGTGCGATCAGCGGCTTTTCGATCAAGGCCACCGTCGCCTGCGGCCGGGGTTGATTTCCCGGCGGTTGTTTCGATGGCGCCGCCACCGGCGTCCTCGTCTCGGCACGGGCCGGTTGCGGCTCGCTCGTATCAGATGACAGCCGGTCGGCTGCGACAACCCAGGCAGAAGCGGCCAGCGCGCCGAACATCAAGCCGATCATCGCGAGCAGGCTCATGGCCGGCGGGAAGGTGCGCCGCTGCGGCACGGAGGCTTCGCCGATGACGCGCGCGCTTGAGGTGTTGAGGCTTTCCTGCTCCTCGGTTTCACGCGAGCGCTTGAGGAAGGATTGATAGACATCGCGGCTGGCCTCGACGTCGCGCTCGAGTTCGCGCAACCGAACGGACGCCTGGCTAAGCTGGACGCTCTGGCGTTTTTGCGCCTCGAGCGCCTTGTTCAGCGAGGCTTCGTAATCGCGGGCGCGGGTCAGGTCGTTCTTCGCCGACTGCGCGAAGCGCTCGACTTCCTCATTGACGGTGCGGCGCAGGTCCTCGACCTGCTTCTCCATCTGGCGCAGCGAAGGATGCAGCGGCCCCAATTCGCTGGTCAGCTCCGCATAACGCTTGCGAACCTCGGCATATTGCGCGCGCAAATTGGCGATGGTCGGGGACTGCAAGGCCTCCGGAATCGCGCCGGCATCGGCGGAAGCGCGGCGGCTTGATTCGATCTGGTCGTATTTGGCCTGCGCGTCGAGCGTCAGCGCCCGGGCCGCAGCGAGCCGCTGGTTGCTCGCCGAAAGCTGCTGATCGCTGATCATCGTGTCCTGGGTACCGACGAAATTATTCTGCGCCTTGTAGGTCGCAAGCGCGTTCTCGGCCTTGCGAAGCCGTTCCTGCAATTCCTTGAGCCGGCCCGACAGATCTGACGTCGCCCGCCGCGCGGCAGTGGCCTGCGACCTCTTCGATTCCGCAAGATAGGCGTTGGAGATCGCGTTCGCGAGCATCGCCGCCTTCGCCGGTTCATGCGACCAGACTTCGATGTCGACGATGAAGGTGCGATCGGTCTTCTTGACATTGATGTGGCGGTTCAAGGCCTCCAGCGCCGTGCTCTCGCCGAGTTTGGCTTCGCTGGTAGAGCGGAACTCGAGCCGGAACAGGCCGAGCAGGGATGTCAGGAACCCTTTCGATTCGCCGCCGAACTCCGGATCCTTGTCGAGATGGGTTTCCTGGATCACCGGCAGCAGCACACTGTTCGAGGTGATCAGGCGCGCCTGGCTTTCGACCACCATCGCGAGGCCGGAAATGTCCTGGGCGCGCGGCGTGAGCTCGCGGTCGACCAGCTGCAATTCGCGGGGATCGACATAAAGCTGGGCGGTCGCGGTATATTTCGGCGTCAGGCTTTTGCCGATCATAACCGCGGTGCTGGCGCAGATCAGCGCAGCCATCGCAATCGCGACCCTTCGCTGCCACAACAAGCGGGTCAGCTCGAGCACGCTGAAGCCTGCAGACGGCGACGCTTGCCGGTCGGCTGGCCTGGGCTGATTTATCGGTTGATCATAGGCAAGCATCGGCCCCAGCTTTCATTCGAACTGCCGCACGCATCGGCTGAGGGGCTACTCTTCGGGTTACGCCACGCGCGCATGCTTTCGGCGCGGAACAAACGCAACAGGGAAAATTAACCATACTCATTGAGGGACTATTCACCGAAATGGCAAAAAAAGCGTTTAAATGCCTGCGCATAGCGACGCCTCCCCGCTGTTTAAAATCGGAGTTTGCCGGCCGGATGCCACCTCAAGGGCATGGTTCGTGAACGCCGGCGAACAACCGTGGAAACCCGGCTCGCCGTCGACGTCGTGATCATGAAAAATTAACCATCCGTTATTGGTTTGCGCTTCGTCGAGCGCGCGCCCGACCCGAAAGCGGTCGACGCGCAAATGCATTGTCAGCCGACGGCTGACCCTGACTTCGGCAATGGACCGCATCGCATTCATTTCAGCGCTTTCGCAAGATCACGTGATAATCGCCGTGCCGCACGTCGACCCTCGCCGGAATGAGAAAGTTCATGACGACGGCGACGGCATCGAGCAGGGCGGCAACTGCTGGCATGCGCGCCCGCATCTCCGGAAAGCGCGGGCTCTCATATTCCTTCCGGTAGATCACCTGAAGACCGTGGGTCCTCGCAAAGGCATCGAGATTCGAAAGCGTGACCAGCGGGTGGAACAAGGTCAGGAATGGCGCCTGGCCGGGCTGGCCGGCATTTTTCTTGCCGCGCACGTAGCGGTAGAACCAGACATGGAACCAGTGCGGCGAATATTTTGTGACAACGCCGGACAGCGATTTCGGGTTCGGCGCGCCGATCAGGATCAGGCCGTTTTGTTTCAGCGACTCGCAGAAGCCTGATAGCGCTGCCTCGACATCGGGAAGATGTTCGATGACGTTGTAACAAATAACAAGGTCGAAGCTGCCGGGCGGGAAACGCCAGGTCTGGACGTCGCCGAGGATCGTCTCCTGAGCATAGTCGTTGTTGCGGATCTGGTCCTCGTCGATGTCGACCACTGTGATGTGGGCACGACGCAGCACGTCGAGCGGCAGGAAGCTGGTTGAACCACCGCCGGCTTCGTAGATCCTGAGGTCGGTCGGCGGCAACTCCGCGCCGAGAATGTCGTGAACCGCGAGCAGGCTTTCGCGTGCCTCGCCGGGTGGCAATTCGAGCAACGATTGCGGATGCACGGCCGGCGCCGGCGCGCCGCCGGTCATCGCGTGCACATCGGCCGTGACGTCGGCAAGGGTCGCGTGGGCGAGATCGATCGTAACTGTTTTGTTCACTGCCTCTTATCCGGTGTTGATGTTTGCAAGCTTGGTTCTGAAGAACGCGAGACCGAGTTTCAAACGTCTGCGGGTC
>JBGQCE010000391.1:0-4257 GCA_041495185.1 Bradyrhizobium sp. | reverse complement strand
GCCGCAGATGAAAGTACAGAACGGTCAGGGCAAGTGGCTGGTACGGCAGGTGCTCGATCGTTACGTTCCAAGGCATCTGATTGATCGTCCGAAGACAGGTTTTGGCATCCCTCTGGACGAATGGCTCCGTGGACCCTTGAAGGCTTGGGCTTCGGATTTGCTCGTGCCCGAAAGACTCAATCGCCAGCAATGGTTTGATTCAAAACGCGTCAGCGCTGTTTGGGCCGAGCATCAACGGGGCGAACGGAATCATGGCTCCTGGCTGTGGAATGTTCTGATGGTGCAAGCCTGGTCTGACCGCTGGTGTAAATGACCGACTACGGGCCTGCAATATCGGAGCACATAGGTCGACCCCGGCCGCGCGATCAGTCTACTTCCGGAATCGCATCCGGGACCTTCTCGCCCTTTTCGCTGCGCAAAATCCAGACCAACCCTCCGAGAATGCCGACGACAAAAGACGCCGTGCCGGACAACAATGAGACCATGGTTCCGTCAGTCTGATTAAGCCCGGCATAGCCGAAAGCGACCATCATCGTTGCTTCGCGCACGCCCCAGCCGGCAATTGAGATCGGCAGCATCGTGATCAGAGCGATCGGCGGGACCAGCATGAACATCTGCTCAAAATCCGCGGGCGCGGAAATTGAACGGACGGCACACCATGTGCTTACCACCGTCAGAACGTGGACGGAAAGTGACAGGGCCGCGATCTTGGGACCCGCTCTGTAATTGAAGATAACCTGGTTCGCCACCAGCGAGCAGGCATAGACGTGACGGGTCGGCCACCAGGTCTTCAGCCACGGCCACGGCAAATAGCCAAGCAGCAGGAAGCCAAGTCCTGCCGACATTGCTGCAAGGTCGACCAGCACGAGCGCTAGACGGCCCCTCTCGTCGCCGATCAGCTGATAACTCCACGGCAGACTAAATACGACGACGATGGCCAGCGCGATGAGCCCAATTGCGCGATCCACCAGCACGGAATATGTCGCAAGGCGCCAGCCTGCACCGGTTCGGCTGACAAGCCACAGGCGAACGGCATCCCCACCGATGGTTGATGGCAGTGTTTGATTGAAGAAGGTGCCGATCATGTTGTAGCGAAACGCCTGCCGCACGATAAGCGGAGCCTGGCAACGCACGGAGATCTCCTGCCAGCGCATCGCGCCCAAAAAGACCTGGACGAGAATCGTCAGCACCGAAAGCGCCATCCAGCCCAGAAACCAGCTCCTGCTGTTCTGGGTCAGACGGGCCTGAATTTCAGCAAAGTTGATGCCACGGAGCGCAAAATACAGCAGTGCAGCGGACACCATTATTCGAGCTGAAAGAACCAGAAACCCGCGCATTTCGGACCATAGAAGTTAGAATTTTGGGCATCGCCAAAGATGACAAGCGGGCACCGACGATACGCAGATTTATCGAAGGTTACTAAGGCGTTAGGTTGGAAATGGCAATACCAATCGCTACGCTATTGCGGCGGTCATGCCGCAACGGCTAAACAGTTGCGATCGGCTTATGCTTCAATTTTCGGGACTGACTTACGTGGCACATGGGCGCAGAGTTGCGGTGATCGGACTGGGGTACGTCGGATTACCGGTGGTGATATCCTTCGCGCGAACGGGAATTCCCGTCGTTGGGTTTGACGTGGACGCTAAGCGTATCGCCGAACTAAACGAGGGATATGATCGCACACGCGAGGTTGAGGCCGAAGATCTTTGTCATCAATCGCTGACCTTCTCAACGGACCCGGCGGCGATCCGGAACTCGGATTTTTACATCGTCACCGTGCCAACCCCTATCGACGACGCACATCGGCCTGATCTCGGTGCAATGATTGCGGCGTCGCGCTCCGTCGGAGGCGTACTCAAGAAGGGTGATATCGTCGTCTACGAATCAACCGTATATCCAGGCGCGGTTGAGGAAGAGTGCATTCCCGTCCTCGCGGAAACCTCGCGTTTGGAGGCGGGAGTGGACTTTAAGGTCGGATATTCACCCGAGCGCATCAATCCCGGCGACAAGCTTCACCGGTTTGAGACCATCACGAAAGTCGTATCCGCACAGGATCTGAAAACGCTCGATATTGTTGCCGGCGTGTATGGATCCGTGGTTACGGCCGGTATTCACCGAGCTCCTTCGATCAAAGTCGCCGAGGCGGCCAAGGTCATCGAAAACACCCAGCGTGATCTAAATATCGCGTTCATGAATGAACTCTCGCTGATTTTCAAAGCCTTGGATATCGACACCGGCGACGTGCTGGCGGCCGCGGGGACCAAATGGAATTTTATGCCATTTCAGCCGGGCCTCGTCGGCGGTCACTGCATCGGAGTCGATCCATACTACCTGACTTTTCGGGCGGAAAAAGCAGGGCACCTTCCTGAGATCATTCTGGCTGGTCGCCGTATCAACGACGGTATGGGCCGACGCATCGCGCGGGAATGTATTCGGAGGCTAACACGCCGGAAAGGCACGGGCGGTGTTGTCACCGTACTCGGCCTGACCTTCAAGGAGGACGTTCCAGATACACGTAATTCTCGCGTAGTCGATGTCATCCGCGAATTGGAATCTTTTGGTCTCACAGTCCAGGTGCATGATCCGTTGGCGGATAAGGCAGAGGTCAAGCACGAATACGGTCTGACACTCATCGACCTTGAAGCCTTGCAACCGGCGGATGCCGTCGTTCTAGCTGTTGCGCACGATCACTATCTGGCGGGCGGCTGGTCGCTTATTCAACAATTGCTGATCGATGGTGCAGGTCTCGTCCTCGATGTCAAGATGAAGCTCGATCGCAGCTCACAGCCCAACGGCATCGAGCTGTGGCGGCTCTGAGTCCTAAACCGGAGAAACGATGTCGCACAATGCGGTACTAGTAACCGGAGCTGCCGGCTTTATCGGATTTCATGTTGCTCAACGCCTGTTGTCCGAGGGCCGCAATGTCGTCGGCCTCGATATCGTTAACAACTATTACGACCCCCGGTTGAAAGAGGCTCGTCTCGACATTCTGAAGCGTCATTTGAATTTCAGCTTTGTGAAACTCGATCTGGCAGATCGCGCGGCAACAGAGTTGCTTTTTAAGCAGCGTCGCTTTCCGATGGTTATTCATCTCGCCGCTCAAGCTGGCGTTCGCTATTCGCTTGAAAACCCTCACGCCTATATCGACGCAAATATCGAGGGCTTCATTAACGTGCTTGAAGGCTGCCGCCACAATGGCTGCAGGCATCTTCTGTTTGCTTCATCGTCCTCGGTGTATGGCTCCAACACCAAACTCCCGTTTTCGGTGCAGGACAATGTCGATCATCCGATCAGCCTCTATGCCGCGTCAAAAAAAGCCAACGAGCTAATGGCGCATACGTATAGCCATTTGTATCGCCTTCCCGCCACGGGTCTTCGGTTCTTCACGGTCTACGGGCCCTGGGGCCGTCCGGACATGGCGATGTTCCTTTTTGCGAAAGCCATCGTCGAGGGAACGCCGATTAAATTATTCAATCATGGCAACATGCGCCGGGATTTTACTTTCGCTGAAGATGTCAGCGAGGCGGTCGTGCGCCTGTTGGATCGTCCGCCGCAGGGCAATCCGAACTGGTCGGGTGATAAACCGGATCCCGCCACGAGCTCGGCGCCGTGGAAGATTTACAACATCGGTAATAATAATCCCGAAGAACTGATGCATGTAGTAACTTTGCTGGAGAAAGAGTTCGGGCGCTCGGCCGTCAAGGAGATGTTGCCGATGCAACCTGGGGATGTTCCGACAACCTTTGCCGATATCGACGGCCTGGTACGCGACATCGGATTCAGGCCTGCAACGACTATCGAGGACGGCATTGCGCGATTCGCAAAATGGTATCGTGACTATCACAAGCTTAACAGCAGGTCGTAATGAGCAAACGTATCATTCCACTGATCATGTGCGGCGGCGCCGGAACGCGGTTGTGGCCGGCTTCGCGCGAAGTCCACCCCAAGCAATTCTTGCCGTTGTTCGGGCCGCGTTCGACATTCCAGGATACGCTTCTGCGGGTATCGGACGCGACGCTGTTTGAGCGTCCGATCGTCATCACCAATACGGCATATCGCTTTATGGTGCTGGAGCAGCTTGCCGAGATCGGGCTTGAGGCCGACGTGCTGCTGGAGCCGATGCGGCGGGATTCCGGCCCGGCGGTCGCAGCCGGTGCTGCCTTTGCGGAAGCACGCGACAAGGAGGCGATAGTTCTCGCGCTCGCCGCCGATCACGTCGTCCGCGATACTGACGCTTTTGTCGCCGCCTGTCGCCAG
>JBGQCE010000390.1:0-4258 GCA_041495185.1 Bradyrhizobium sp. | reverse complement strand
GCGACGTCGGTACGCGTGACCTCGCCGACGTTGAAGCGATCGCGGGTCTGTTTCAGCGTCTGTTCGAGAACGCGGACGTTGCTGCGCTGAACCTCGACGATCGCGGAATCGCGAAGATAATCCATGTAGATCGTGGCGGCCGCAAGCAGGACCGTTTGTTCGAGCACCCGCAGCGCCTCGCGCTCACCCGACACCTGGCTCTCCGCCGCGCGGGTCTTGTTGGCGGTTTGCTGGCCGTTGAAGAGCGTTTGCGAGACCGTGGCGCCAATGCTGCGCGGTGGGTTGGCGCCGTGGGTTTCGGTTCTCACGAGGTTGGTCGGACCGCCGCCCGAGGTGACATTCGTATCGGTGTATTGGTAGCCGGCGGTGCCGGTGATGGCGACCTTCGGACGATAGCCCGAAAGCGCCTGCGGCACGTTTTCGTCAGTGGAGCGCACCTGGGCGCGCTGCGCATTGAGCTGCGGATTGTTCTGATAGGCGCGCACCAGCGCAGCCTCGATGGTATCGGCCAGGGCGGGCGTCATGCCCCCATACGCCATCAGTAGGACCGCAGCCGAAGCTCCGGTAGCCAACTTCAAACCACGCATCCCCGGTAATCCATTCATATCGTTGCCGGTTCGAGCACGCCCGAATCGGGTTACCGCGTCATTCCGAGTCACTATCCCTCCACACCTTATTCCCCGCGCGGTCAGGTCGGAACCCCGCCCCGGCGAAACCGGCCGGAAACTCTTCACGTGCGGCATCCGGGCCACACTTCTGATTTAGAACGGGATTTACGGGCGGCCGGGGCTAGAAAACGAACGCCGGGAGGCGCTCAAGTCCGGGCAAGACCGGCACCGCCGCATCGAAAAGCGCCCGGTTCCCGAAATCGTGGTGCGAACGCGTCACAATCATGGCCCGCTGCGGCTTCGTCATGGCGAAAACCCCGACCAGCCGGCCACCCTCCCCGAGCTGGCCGTAAAGCCGCTCAGGCGTGATCTCGGTCGCGCCATCGAGGATGATTACGTCAAAGGGCGCGTTCGCCGGATCCCCGTCGGCCACCGCCGCGGCCCGGAAGGTTACATTGGCAAGGCCGAGCTGGCCCAGAACCTCTCCGGCCTTCGCCACCTGCGCCGGGTCGCTTTCGGTCGCGATCACCCGCCCCGCAAGCCTGGCAACCACGGCTGCCATATATCCGCTCGCGCAGCCCGCCACCAAAACCTTGTCGGTTTCCTTGATCTCGGCGGCCTGCAGCATCTTTGCCGTTACCACCGGCTTGATCAGGAAGCGTTTTGCCGCGCCGCCTTCGCTGATATCGAGATCGAGGTCGAGATAGGCCAGTGCGCGCTGACTCTGGGGAACAAATGCTTCGCGCGGCACCGCGAGCATCGCATCGATAATCCTGATATCGGTGACGTCGCTGGGACGCACCTGACCATCGACCATTTTCTGGCGCGCGGTCGAAAAACCGGACATTGGCAGACCTTAGAAGTGGTGCGGGGGGTAACCGCGGGAGGAGCTCAAAACCGCGTCATCTTTGGTACAAGCTTCGCCAAAACGCAACGCCGATTGCGCGGGCTTGGGGCGCGCGATCCGCCATTCCCTGATGTCTCGATTGCGCTCTATTCGATCGTGACGGCGAGCCGCCCGATCAGCCTCGCAACCTCGTCCAAATGCGAGGAATCATGTTCCTCGACGGCTTGTGCCAGCCGGATCAGGCATTCGTCGTCGCTCATCGCGGGTATGTCGCTTGGGACGATCGAGGGTACTGGCCTTACGAGTTCGGTCTGGATGTCTGACATCGAATCACCTCTGGCGAATCCCGGCATCATAAAGGCTCGTCGGAGAATGAGTCTTTTTCGCGCTCGGTTGGCGCAGAGCCACCGCGGGACGCGTGCGGCGAGGTGCGGAACCGCACTTTCCGGACCGCCGCAACGGCCGGAAAATCATTGCGGCGCAGGTAGTTTCCCTACCCTCTTGATGCCCCGTGAGAACGGCCCATTTCGTCCTTTGCAAAGGCCGGGGGGCTTTGTTATACGCTGCCGCTAGCGAACACGGTTTTCGCCTATTCCTCGGTAGCTCAGCGGTAGAGCATTCGACTGTTAATCGAATGGTCGCTGGTTCGAATCCAGCCCGGGGAGCCAAAACTCTCACACGCTGCAAGATTGCTTCCAAGCGCGAACTCGAAACCGTGTTCGCCGAGCGATGGGGCAAGCTCGAAAAGATGTCTCCGCACCAGACATCTTTTTGCTTACCCGACGACGATGCAGGCCGTGACGATCGTCCCTTCCACGCTCGAAACCCTCGCGAAGCAACTGACGTTCACGATCAGCGCGACGCTGACGACAAGCGTCAACCCGTTCACCAAGCTGACGCCGGTCGTCGAGCCGCACTTGCCCGATCCGAAAGGCTGGTATTTGGTCGCCGATCCCGCGCTGATGTCGTGCTTGGAATTTGCGTATCTGGCAGGCAGCCCCGGACCGCAGACCGAGAGCCGCGCGGGCTTCGAGATCGATGGCGTGCAAACCAAGGTGAGGCTCGACTACGGGGCGGGCTTTGTCGAGCATCGCGGGCTGGTCACCAACGCCAGGCAGTGATCGATGGCAACGCAACAACAGCTCGATGATCTGCGCGCACAGAACCGGCCAATTGGCCTGTCTGGCTCATCTTGCAAATTTGCGTAAGGTTAGCGAAATGCCCGATCCCGAAACCCATGCCCTCCGCGCCACCGTGATCGACGAGAACAGCGAAAAGCCGCCACCGGGTCGAGAACGGTGACGGCTTTTCGAAACGAGGGGAGCATCACGTCCGCTCGGAATTTTAACGACGCGTTATTTCAGTGAGGTATTGATCGAGGTGAACTTGTCATTCAGGTTGGTGCCAAGGCCATTGACCGCAACAATAATCGCAATCGAAATTCCCGCTGCGATCAGTCCGTATTCGATGGCGGTAGCGCCGCATTCATCGGCGAGGAACTTTGCAAAAATTCGCTTCACTTTTGCTCTCCGGCTTCTGATTGAACTTACGAGCGGAGAATCGGCTCCAAGGACTAAGGTTGGGTAAATTCGGGGTTCCTCATGTTGTTGAATATGGGGCAGGGTTAAAGGTTGCTTCATATAATTTGTAAAATGACACGATCCGCAAATGGCCTCGATCCGGGTGAGGCGTGTCCGATCCCGAAACCCTGACCCTTCCGTGCCACCGTGATCGGCGGCATGAAGATGGCGAGACGCGCCGCAGGTCCTTCGCATCGCAAATCGGACAAAATTGGGATCTCCGTTACGTTACAAGCGACAGACTGAGTCGCGCTTACGCGATGCGAGCCGATGCTCGACAAAGAAACCATCACCGTTCACGTCACCAACATCGGCGGGAAAAGCTACCCTTCCGACTACACAGTGATCTGGCGCGGCTTGTCGATTGGCCGGATCAGGAAGAATCCCGGCCTTCCTGCTCATGTCGATCAGTGGTCGTGGGGCTGCAATGTGTACGGCCAACCGTCACTCGGCGGCGATAGCGGACAGGGCACGGATCTTGAGGACTGCAAACGGCAGTTCAAGACCGCATGGGCGCGCATACGCGCCGGGCTGACGGATTGGGACATCGCGAAGGCGTACGAGATGCGGCGGTCTGGGGGCGGAAATAGCAAAGGCGCATGAATACGCCGAGGCCAAAAGCCGATAGCGATTCGCTGGACATTACAGGGGCGCATTTCTATCGGCACGATAGAGCGGAGGCCGCCAATTTGAGGCGGCAATGGAGGTCAACATGTGGGCCCTTATTATTATAGTACTCATGTCCTCGGTGCAGGGTAATTCCGGCACCAGCAACAGTATCTCGTCCATGCAATTCTCGTCCAAGGCAACGTGTGAAGCCGCAGCGACTGCGATTGCCGTCAATGAGGGAACAATCCCTGTGAACGCTGCCAATGGCACGTTCCAAATCCGGGCGCAGTGCGTCAAGATCTAAACTCAAAACAGGCCACTGGGGATTTCAACGCGAGGGCGCATCAATACGCCGAGGCCCGCCGGTAGCCACTCCCCCTCCCCGCAAGCCCCGGCCCGAATTATTTTATTGGCGAGTGCGCGGCCCTTGGCGATCCGTGTTGGCCTTTTTGTTGGCCTTTTGAGTAATACGTTTGGGAAAATGCTGTAATTTCAGGTCGTTAATAGCCTATTCTTGATCCAGCCCGGGGAGCCAAAACTCTCACACGCTGCAAGATTGCATCGCCGTCACTTCCTCACTGCTCGAACACCGCCCGGCAGACATCGCTGAGGCT
>JBGQCE010000389.1:0-4265 GCA_041495185.1 Bradyrhizobium sp. | reverse complement strand
TGCGCCGTGATGCGCCAGCTCGCGGCGTCTTCGTCATATCGGGCCTCGACCACTTCGGTCCCGAGCCGGACGTGTTTTCTCAAATCGTATTTGTCGGCGACCTTCTCGAAATATTTCCAGAGCTCGTCGCGCTTGGCAAAGAAATGCGACCAGTCGTGATTGGGCTCGAACGCATAGGAGTAGAAATGGTTCGGAGTATCGACGCCGCAGCCGGGGTAGATGTTTTCATACCAGGTGCCGCCGACGGCATCGTTCTTCTCGAGGATGACAAAGGGGATGCCGGCCTCTTGAAGCTGAATGGCGGCGTAGAGACCGGACATGCCGGCCCCGATAATGACGACCTCGGTGCTCTCCAGCACAGAGGCGGCAGGAGGCCTGCGCCATTTCAGGCTGCGCGATTTCAAATTATCGTCGGTCAGATCCTCGCGCATCATCGCGATATATTCATCCGGAACCACTTCGCCGGTCGCGACCGCCATCATTTCGCGGAGCAGCGCATCGTCGGCCTGCCGATGCGAAGTCTTGTCCGTCCGCGCGGTCTCCGCCAGCACGTCGGCGAGCCTGTCGCGGACCTGCGCCCGCAGCGTCTCGGGCATGAATTCCTGGTAGTTCATGGGCCCGCGGATAAAGGGTTTTGCGGCCTCCAGCCAATGCCGCTCGCCGGTGAGCTGCACCAGCGCCAGCAGCAGCGTCGCCGGATCGGCCGCCTCCAGCGCGCGCCGCAGCCCGGCGTTTTCGCCTGATGTTTCCGGTTCGGGATCCAGCATTTCAGGTTTCCGCGGTTTTTTCCCTCCCGGACTTTGCCCTGATGGGGCCAAAACGCAAAGTGTTTCTGTTACCTTGACGTTTCCGAAACTTGCGCAGCAAATGCACGCCTCATGAACCCACAAGACCTGAAACAAATCGCCGACTGGCTGATCGACGGCGCGAGGTCGGCCGTGAGCCCGCCTCAGATGATGGCGCAAATCTGCGAACGCCTGGCAGGGGCCGGCTTGCCGCTCTGGCGTGTCGGCGTCTTCGTTCGGACCCTGCATCCCGATATTCTCGGCGTTAATTTCATCTGGAAGCCAGACGCCGAGGTCGCCGTCGGCACCGCGGATTTTGATCTCCTGGATTCGCCTGAATTCAGGAACAGCCCGCTGGCGATCGTGTTTGGCGAGGGCCGGGAGGTCAGACATCGCATCGACGATCCCGAAAGCAAGCGCTTTCCTTTTCTCGACGATATGCGTGCCGAAGGCGTCACCGACTATATCGCGCTGCCGCTTCTGGCTACCGATGGCTCGGTTCACGCATCGAGCTGGACCACCAAGCACCCGGGCGGATTCAGCGACGAACAATTGAACGGCCTGCGATCGCTGATGCCGCCGCTGGCCCGCGTCGTCGAGATCACAAACCAGCGCCGCAAGGCGTCGATCCTGCTCGATACCTATGTCGGCAACCGCGCCGGCGAGCGCATTCTCGGCGGGCAGATAAGGCGCGGCCACACCGAGACGATGCATGCGGCGATCTGGCTGTCGGATCTGCGCGGCTTTACCGCGCTTTCGGACCGGCTGCCGGCAGAGACCGTGGTGGATATTCTCAACCGCTACTTCGACTGCCAGGTGTCGGCGATCGGGACGCATGGCGGGGAAGTCCTGAAGTTCATGGGCGACGGCTTGCTCGCGGTTTTTCCGATTTCGGAACATGACGTCCAGGAGGTCTGCGCGCGCGTGCTGGAAGCCGCACGCGAATCCCGCGCCAACGTGGAAGCGATGCAATACCCGGTCGGGGAGGTCGTCGAGCGCTTCCGTTTCGGGGTCGCGTTGCACGTCGGAAAGATTCTGTACGGCAATATCGGCGGCGGCAACCGGCTCGACTTCACCTGCATCGGACCCGCGGTCAATCTCGCAGCAAGGCTGGAGAAAATTGCCGGCCGCCTCAAGCGCACGATCGTGGCGTCCGCGGGATTCGCTCGCTTAAGCGGCGGCGGCTGGACTGATTTGGGCGAGTTTCCGATATCGGGCTTTTCAAAGGCTGAGCGCGTCTACGGCTTGCTGGACGAAACACCTGTGGGCTGAGGTTCGCGGCAGCCGGCCACCTCTTCGCGTTATTCCTCGGGCTCGGTGGTGAACAGCAGCGGATAGCCTTTGGCGCGGCCGGCGTCGGTGGCGCGCGTCGCCTTGGTCTCGGCCACGTCCTTGGTGAAGACCGCGACCACGCATACGCCGCGCCGGTGCGCGGTTATCATGACCTTGTGGGCCTGGTCCTCGGTCATGCGGAATTCCGCCTTCAGGACCGTGACCACGAATTCGCGCGGCGTGTAGTCGTCGTTGATGAGGATGACCTTGTGCAGGCGCGGCCGTTCGGTCTTCGTCTTGACCTTGGTTTTCGGCTTGGTGACGGCGTCGATCATTCCGGCGGCATCTCCTGACGGCGCGGCGCTTCCTTGATAAGGATACCGTCTCCCGGCCTGCCGTGGAACCGGCTGTTTTGCGATGGCTTCACTGCTACGGCGGCACCGTGCGCAGATAGGCGATGATATCGGCCAGATCGGCCTGCTTCAGTCCGGCATAATAGCTGTAGGCCATCGGCGGCTTCAGCGTTCGCCCGTCGCGCGCGATTCCATGGGTAATGGCGCGGCCGACTTCCTGATCGGTCCAGGCGCCGATGCCGACGGCCGGGTCGGAGGTGACGTTGGGGGCGATGCTGCCCGGCGATCTCTCGGAAGCCCCCTCGCGCGCCGGAAAAACCCTGCCGCCGCGGCCGAGGCCAGTTTTGAAATCGGAGGTGCCGCGCGACCATGCGGAGTGGCATTCCATGCAGTGGCCGATGGTGACCAGATAGGCGCCGCGCCGGACCGGATCGGCGAACATGGCCTTATCGAATCCCGCCTCGGCGTCGGGATAGGAATCGCGGCGCACCGGCGCCTTGTACACGGGGTCGGGGACTTCGCGCCGGATCGGCTTTACGGTGCGGAGGTAGGCGACGATGGCGTCGAGATCCTCCGGCAGCAACGCCTTGTAGAAATTGGCCGGCATGATCGCCGCCAGTGGCACGCCGGCGAGGCGGCCATGATCCGGGCGCATCCCCTCCACCAGCGCGCGCTTGATCTCGGCATCGCTCCAGCTTCCGATTCCGCTCTTCACATCGGGCGTGATGTTCGGCGCGGTGGCGATGAAGGCTGGCGTCGTGAATGTCAGGCCGCCGGAAAATGCCATCTCTGCGACCGTCTTGCCGTCGGCATCGCGCGGGGTGTGGCAATTGCCGCAGGCCATGATGGTGTTGACGAGATATCCGCCGCGCTCGGCAGGCGATTCAGCCATCGCACCCTGCGAAGCCGCCAACAACAGTAGCCACGCGATGGGAATCCGAAACATGTCGCCCCTCTCATTCAAGGCGCGCTGTATCGCATGGGCTGTCGATGCCGGGCAACGACTTCCGCAACATTAAGGCAGCCTCCGCTAACTCGAATGTGTAGGGACAAGGCATGTTCGTGCTTTTCGAAGGTCAGTTTGCGTGTCACCATCGTGCCAGACGACGGGAGGGCCGCTATGCGCTGGTGTGTCTCGATCGGGGCGGTGCTTGTCGCGGGCGCGATGGCCGGAGGCGACGTCGCGGGGTTCGCCGCGCCGAACCCCAAGACTCTATTGGCGCCTCAATTCGCCGACAAGGAAGCCGCGCCCTCCGTCGATGTCGAACTGATCCTTGCCGTCGATGTCTCCTACTCGATGGATATGGACGAACTGGCGATCCAGCGCGAGGGCTACGCGCAGGCCATCATCTCCAAGGAATTTCTGCAGGCGCTGAAGACCGGTCCGAACGGCAAGATTGCGGTGACCTATTTCGAATGGGCGGCGTCGAGCGACCAGAAGGTCATCATTCCCTGGCGCGTGATCGACGGTCCGGAAACGGCGGACGCGGTCGCCAACGAAATCATGAAGACGCCGATCCGCCGGGCGTCGCGCACCTCGATCTCGGGCGCGATCTATTTCGCGATGCCGTTGTTCGACGAGAACCCGTATCGTGGATTGCGACGCGTCATCGATATTTCCGGCGACGGCCCCAACAATAACGGTGCTCCCGTCACCGGCGCGCGCGACACGGCGCTGGCGAAGGGCATCACCATCAACGGCCTGCCGATCATGGTGAAGGAGCCGTCCTATTCGACGATGGACATCGACAATCTCGATTTCTACTACGAGGACTGCGTTATCGGCGGCCCGGGTTCTTTCGTGGTGTCGATCAAGGATCGCGACAAGTTCAAGGAAGCGATCCGGACCAAACTG
>JBGQCE010000388.1:0-4278 GCA_041495185.1 Bradyrhizobium sp. | reverse complement strand
GATCACGGCCGATCCGAGGATATTGAGCGAGCCGGCGTTGCAGATCGTCAGGCGGACGACGCCGCGCGGGTCGCGGTCGACGCCGCAATAGGGATTGAGCATGTGCATGGACGGTCTCGCAATTTGTAAGATGTGCGCGCTGGCCGCGGATCGCGCCACTTCCCGGGCAAAACCCGGACTTGTCAAGGGGCCGCGAGACACCAGCCGTTGCGGTGACGCGAATGTTGCGGAGCGGCGGCCGGCGCTTTAGTATTATAATCGTCATCTATAATGGAGCAGGCCATGACCGCCACGGGTAGCATCGATACGACTGAACCGGCCGACCTGTTCTCGCCCGCGTCGCGGCGAGAGCGGGTGGTGGACTGGCAGGCACCGGGTCCGGTCGCGAAGGCAGCCGCGGATATGTCCGGGCTGGAGGCGATGCGCGCGATCCGCGATGGTATCTTGCCGGAGCCGCCGATGGCCCGGTTGATCGATTTTCGGCTGCGCGTGGCCGAGCCGGGACGGATCGTGATGGAGCTCGAGCCGCATGAGGGCCTGGAAAACACCATCGGCCTGCTGCATGGCGCCACCGCCGCGGCCTTGCTCGACACCGCGATGGGCTGCGCGATCTCGACCATGCTGCCGGCCGGGCAGGGTGCGGTCACCCTGGATCTGAAACTTGCCTATCTGCGGCCGCTCTCGGTACGATCGGGCACGATCTCTGCCGAAGGAAAGGTCGTAAAACTCGGCCGCCAGACCAGCTATGCCGAAGGTTTTGTCCGCGACCGGTCAGGCAATCTCGCAGTGCACGCGACCGCGACCTTTTCAATGATGGGAGAGGCTCCGCGAGCGAAATAAATGCAGCTTTTTACGGCGGGAAATGCTATTATATGATTGGAAACATCTTATAGGACGGTTGATGCGTTACTCCAGAGAACACAAGCTCGAAACCCACGCGCGGATCGTGAAGAAAGCCTCGATACGGCTTCGCGAGAAGGGCGCGCATGGCATCGGCGTCGCCGACCTGATGAAGGACGCAGGGCTGACCCATGGCGGCTTCTACGCCCATTTCGATTCGCGGGAAGCCCTCGTCATCGAGGCTTTTGTCTATGCGATGGACCGGTCGACCGAACGCTGGCGCAAGCTCGCCGAAGCGACGCCGCCCGACAAGCGGCTGGCGACCATCGTGGATTCATACCTGACCGCGGTGCATCGCGACGATCCCGGTCATGGCTGCGCGCTTCCGACGCTGGGCGCGGAAATCGCCCGCGAGAGCCCGAAGACCCGGAAAGCCTTTGCCGCCAAGCTGGACCAGATGATCGAGATGCTCGCCGCGCAGGTTCCGGGCGTGCCGCACAAGGCCGCGCGCAAGCGGGCGTTAGCTGCCATCGCAACCATGATGGGGACGCTGGTGCTGGCCCGCATCGCCGGCAACGGGGACTTTTCCGACGAGATTCTCGGCGCCGGGCGTGACGCCGTGCTCGATCGCACGAGCCCACCGAAGCGGGCGGCGAAGAAATCTTTGGCCAAAAAGGCCGCCTCGCCGGCGCGGCACTGAGCACGATCAGCGGCAATCGCCTTCGACATTGGTCGTAGGCGGCCGGAAACGCGGGCCATGCCCGCATTTTCGCAAATGCGCTGCGCGTCGAAACCCTTTCCAAACGCTGTAAAGACTGCAAGATGCCGCCAAAACCGGCACTTGCAAAGGTATTGGAGGAGCACATGCGCACAATCGGACATTTTATCGGTGGCCGCGAGGTCAAGGGCACCTCGGGTCGGTTCGCGGACGTGTTTGAGCCGATGACCGGCGAGGTGCAGGCTAAGGTGGCGCTGGCCTCCAAGGCCGAACTGCGCGCGGCGGTCGAAAATGCCTTAGCCGCGCAGCCGGAATGGGGCGCCACCAATCCGCAGCGCCGGGTTCGCGTCCTCATGAAGTTCCTGGAACTGGTTGCGCGTGACAATGACGCTTTGGCCGAATTGCTGGCCCGCGAACATGGCAAGACCATTCCCGACGCGAAGGGCGATATTCTGCGCGGTGTCGAGGTCGTAGAGTTTGCTCTCGGTATTCCGCAAATGATGAAGGGTGAATATACCGAAGGCGCGGGGCCCGGCATCGACATCTATTCGATGCGCCAGCCGCTCGGCGTCGTCGCCGGCATCACGCCCTTCAATTTCCCGGCGATGATTCCGATGTGGAAATTCGCCCCCGCGATTGCCTGCGGTAATGCGTTCATCCTGAAGCCGTCGGAGCGTGACCCCGGCGTGCCGATGAGGCTTGCCGAGTTGATGCTGGAGGCAGGGCTGCCGCCGGGTATCCTCAACGTCGTCAACGGCGACAAGGAAGCGGTCGATGCGATCCTCGACGATCGCAACATCGCGGCGGTCGGCTTTGTCGGCTCGTCATCGATCGCCCAGTATATCTACGAGCGGGCGGCAGCGACCGGAAAGCGTGCGCAGTGCTTCGGTGGTGCCAAGAACCACGCCATCATCATGCCGGATGCCGATATGGATCAGACGGTCGACGCGCTGGTGGGAGCCGGATATGGCGCTGCGGGCGAGCGCTGCATGGCCGTGTCGGTCGCGGTCCCCGTCGGCAAGACCACGGCCGACCGGCTGATGGAGAAATTGATTCCGCGCGTCGAGAATTTGAAAATCGGTCCTTCGATCGATCCGACCGCCGATTTCGGTCCGCTGGTGACGCGGGCCGCGCTCGAGCGGGTCAAGAACTATGTCGAGATCGGCATCAAGGAAGGCGCCAAGCTCGCGGTCTATGGCTGCGGTTTCAAGATGCAGGGCTACGAGAACGGATTCTACATAGGTGGATGTTTGTTCGACAACGTCACCAAGAACATGCAGATCTACAAGGAGGAAATTTTCGGTCCCGTATTGTCGGTGGTGCGCGCCCATGATTACGATGAGGCGCTGAGACTGCCGTCCGACCACGATTACGGAAACGGCGTTGCGATCTTCACCCGCGATGGCGACGCAGCGCGCGACTTCGCAGCCAGAGTCAACGTCGGCATGGTCGGCATCAACGTGCCGATTCCGGTGCCGGTCGCGTATTATACCTTCGGTGGCTGGAAACGTTCCGGTTTCGGCGATCTCAACCAATATGGACCGGATTCCGTGCGCTTCTACACCAAGACCAAGACGGTTACCGCGCGCTGGCCCTCCGGCGTCAAGGAAGGCGCGGATTTCTCAATTCCGACGATGAATTGAGCAGGCGCATGATCTCGTAAGTTAAGCGCGGGCATTGGATGCAGTTCGCTCTCAATCAGGACCAGATTGCGGTTCGCGATATGGCGCGGGATTTTGCCGCGGAAAAAATCGCGCCGCACGCGATCCGGTGGGATGAGGAGAAGCATTTTCCCGTCGATGTGATGCGCGAGGCGGCCACCCTCGGCATCGGCGGCGTCTATATCCGCGACGACGTCGGCGGCTCCGCGCTGACCCGGTTCGATGCGGCGCTGATCTTCGAGGCCCTGGCGCAGGGCTGTCCGACGGTGTCGGCGTTCATCTCGATCCACAACATGGCATCCTGGATGATCGATGCCTTTGGCAATGACGCGCAGCGAAAGAAATGGCTGCCGAAGCTTTGCACCATGGAGCTATTGGCGAGCTATTGCCTGACCGAACCCGGCTCCGGATCGGACGCCGCCGCGCTGCGCACCCGTGCGGTGCGCGACGGCGACCATTATGTGCTCAACGGCCAGAAGCAGTTCATTTCCGGCGCCGGCAAAGGCGACATCTATGTGGTGATGGTGCGGACGGGCAGTGATGGGCCCGGCGGCATCTCGACCCTGGTGATCGAGGGCGACACATCAGGGCTTTCGTTCGGCGCCAATGAGCGCAAGATGGGCTGGAACGCACAGCCGACCCGCGCGGTGATTTTCGAGAATGCGCGCGTGCCCGTCGCCAACCGGCTGGGCGAGGAGGGCATCGGCTTCAAGATCGCGATGGCAGGTCTCGACGGCGGACGCATCAATATCGCGGCATGTTCGCTCGGCGGCGCGCAAAGCGCGCTCGACAAGTCGCTGGCCTATATGAGGGAGCGCAAGGCCTTCGGAAAGCGGCTCGATGAATTCCAGGCGCTGCAATTTCGCCTGGCCGATATGGCGACCGAACTGGAGGCCGCGCGAACCTTTGTCTGGCGCGCGGCAGCCGCGCTCGACCGCAAGGACCCTGATGCCACCATGCTGTGCGCCATGGCCAAGCGCTTCGGCACCGACGTCGGGTTCGAGGTCGCCAATCAGGCGCTGCAACTGCACGGCGGTTACGGTTATCTCAGCGAATACG
>JBGQCE010000387.1:0-4304 GCA_041495185.1 Bradyrhizobium sp. | reverse complement strand
CGAATTACGCCGCGCCGCTCCTGAATTTCGGCCAGGCCGGCGGTCAGCCGCGGCCTCCGCAGCCAGGCCAGCCGCAAGCGCAGCCGCAACCGCAGCCGCCCGGGGCCAACGGCGCCGGCAGCATGCCGTGGGCGGCCGCCTTGATGCGGTTGCTCGGCATGGGGCAACAGCAACAGCAGTCACCGCCGCTCTCACTCGCCGCGCCGAACCAGGGATCACCCGGCGGCGTCAATTCTATGGGCGGCTCACCGATTTATTGAGGCTGTGATGGTCGACTTTTATCCCTCCGTAAATCCACCGACGGGAGTCAGCTACGCGCCGCCCTTGCTTAATTTCTCACCCTTGGCGGACTTAGGGAGCAAGTTCTTTCAGGGCGCGCAGGACCGATCGCAATACGATGCCTCGCAGATTTTGAAGAACGGCGTACCGATGACTCCGGATGGCCAGCCCGACTATGCCAAGGCCGCGCAGATGCTCGCGCAGAGCGGCAATCTTCCCGCCGTCGCGGAGATGGCGAAGATCGGCGCGGTGACGCAAAAAACATTGCCGCCAGGCTATCGACGCTCGGCCAATGGCGGCTATGAAGCGATCCCGGGCGGCCCAGCCGATCCAGCGGTTATTTCCGCGACGGCAGCGGCGGGACAAAAGCCGCAATTCACCCAGATCGGCCAGGATGCTCTCGGCCAAAAACAATATGGTTTCGTCGATCCCATCACACACAAAGTCACGCCCGCAGCTACCGCGCCCGGCGCCGGTTCACCAGGGGCGGTTGGTAGCAGCAGTCAGCTCTTTAATTCTATCGCTGAGGCGCAGGCGCGTGGCGCGAGCCAGGACGAACTCTATAATCTTGTCCCTGTCGAATTGCGGGCGGGTGTAAAGGCGCTGATTGAGGGCAAGCAGGTTCCGACAAATGTGAGCCAGCGGAGCCCGGCTAGGACGGCCGCGCTTCTTCTAGCCCACACGATCGATCCGAACTTTGACGAAACGATAATTCCGCAGCGCACGGCATTTGCCAAAAGCATGGGCTCGCTTCAGCCCTCGACGTTTGGCGGACAAGTAAAAGCCTCCGGTACGGTCATGAAGCATCTTGGTGATGCTTACGATGAGCTTCCGGTTATCGAAGGCGGTGGCGCGCTTGCGCCGGGAGAAATGCTGTCTGGATTAAACCCGCTCAAAGCAAAGATTCGCGGTCAAATGGGGGATCAGCAATATAATGACGCGATGGGGCATTATAAATCGGCAATTACCGGAATCGCGGGTGAACTCGATCTATTGCTGACCGGCGGCGTCGGCACGGAACATTCAAAACAAGCGTGGATCGACAAGCTCGATATCACGCAACATCCACCGAGCGAAGTTCGCGCCGCGCTTGATGAAGTCCGCTCCCTCATGATGGGCCGCCTCTCTAATGTTGCCGAACAAAAAGACCGCGCTTATGGCACCACGACGGACCCGCTCAGTCTTTTGGGACCGAAGGAACAGGCGATAGCGAAGGCAATTACATCAGGGACTTACAAATCTCAAAAAGCGGCACGACCCGCCGCGCCGAACGCTGCGCCATCGTCCAATGCCGCGCCTAAATATAAGGAAGGCGATTCGGCAACCAATCCAAAAACGGGGGAGGCATTGATCTTCCGCAACGGAAATTGGGAACCGCTCTCGTGAATGAACTGCCGGCAGGCTTCGTGCTCGACAATCAGGCTCCTGCTGCGCCAATGGTCGAGGACGACCTAAACGCTACGCCGCCTCGGCTTGTCATCAGACGCGCGCCGGGACAGCAAGCGTCCGTCGCGCCGACTGAGCCGGCGGATCAAGAGCAGCCGAACGCGCCGATTAAAAATGCACGTCAACTGAGCGATCGTGACCGCGCGATCTTGACCCGCACAATCTTAGGCGAGGCCGCTGGTGAACCAGATGAAGGCCAGCGAGCCGTTGCGGCTGTGATCCTGAACCGGCTCAACAGCGGCAAGTATGGTGCCTCGATTCCCCAAGTGGTGACGGCAAAGGGAGCCTTTGAACCGTGGCTCACGCCGCAGGGCCGTCAGCGGATGCTGTCCTACGCACCCGACAGCCCGGAATACACCCGCGCCGCCCAAAACGTCGACGCGCTGCTATCAGGGCAAACGCAAGACCCCACAGACGGCTCCGATCACTTCTACGCGCCTAAGGCGCAAGCCGCACTTGGGCGTGACCCGCCGAAATGGGCGAGCGGAGAGCCGGCTGCCACGATCGGCGGCCATCAGTTTTACGCCATCGACAATCCGCGGCCAAAATTGGCGCAGGCCGCGACCCAGCCGGCTCGGTATGGCTCAGAGCTGCCACCTGGCTTCGTGTTTAATGAAACGCCGCAGACGACTCCAGCGGACGCTGCACCGGCTGCTGCTACGCCTCAGACCGCGCCGAAGAAAACCTTCAGCGAAAAGCTGCTCGATACCTGGCCGGCGAAGCTCGTGGAGAGCGCGATCGACGCAGCCAAGCTGCCGGGTGATGTTTATTCGGGGAAGGTGAAGCCGGACAGCGACGAGGAAATTGGCCGAGCCACCAACCTAGCGATGTGGGCTACGCCACTGGCGCCTGGCATGCGCGCGGGCGAAGGAGTTGCAGCGGCACCTCTGGCGCGCAAAGCCGCGCCGGAACTCCCGGCCGGCACGCGTGCCGCCGCGACCGCCAATGATCTAGGCGCGCCGCTGCCAGTCGGTCTTGCATCGGAAAGCGGCACCGTGCAAGCCGCGACGCAAGCCGCACGGCAAATACCTTTCGTCGGGCCGAAGATCACGGAGGCTGCGGGGAGAACCGTCAAAGCAGCCGGAGAACGTGTCAACAACATCGCCGACGAAATGGCGGGAGGCGTTGCCGATCGTGCGACCGCCGGCGCAAACATGCGCGGCTCGCTACAAGACGTGATCGAAGGCAACAAGAGCCGCATCGGGGATGCCTATAAGGCGGTTGATGACCTGCTGGACCCGGCGAAACTCTCGACCCTGCCGCGCACCAAGCTTGCCTATGACACGATCGTCGCGGACAGGACTGCCGCTGGAAACGCCAGTCCCGGCGCAGGACTTGAGAACGTCAAGAACCTGATCGACAGCGGCGCAACGTTTCGCGGCTTGCAGCGCGCGAGATCGGACGTCGGCAACACAATCCAATTCGGTGAGGCGCATCCCGGCTACAATGCCGGCGACATGAAGCGCGTCTATGCGGCACTCAGCGGCGACCTCCAGCATTCGGTGCAGCAGACCGTCAAGCAGGGGGCCAATCCGGCCGACGCGGCGGAAGCGCTTCGTTCGGCAAACGCCACCGCGGCGCCGCTGATAGAATTAAACGGCACGCTTCAAAAGGTCGCCGGTGCGAAAGCGGATGAAGGCGTAATCGGGGCGCTGGTCAACGCTGGCAGGGACAAGACCGGCAATGCCCGGCTGCTTGCCCAGCTGCGCTCGACCATGCCGAAGGAGGAATTTCAGCAGATCGGCGGCGTCGCGCTTTCGGAAATGGGGCATAATTCCTCGACCGGACAATTCAGTCTCAACAAGTTCGCGACCGAATGGGACAAGTTGAGCCCAACCGCGAAAAGCGTTTTATTCGAACAGCAACACGCCAAGATGCTTGACGACGTTGCCGCTCTTGGCCAGCACCTAAAAGATGCCGATAAGTACGCCAATACGTCGAACACCGCGCGCGCCACCATGACGGGCGATGTCTTGAAGCTCGGTGCCGGCGCGATCGGCGGCCTCGTGGCCGGCGGCGCTGGCATTGGTCCTCTGGTCGCGGCGCTGTCCGCCGCCGGCGGCGGCTACATGCTGGCGAAGATGCTCTCACGACCCGCTGGCGCGGCAACGGTTGCCGCGTGGTCGCGTGCGGCGCTAGCCACTGAGCGTGGGCCATCGCCAGCGAAGCTCGCAGTGTTTAAAATCGCAACGCGGAATTTACTGATGAACTTGCCGCCGGATGACAAACAGCAAGCCATGATGGCGCTGGGGCAATCGATCCGCTAGTCACTCGAGCCAATCGGAATATATCCATAGGCCGCCTGCCAGAACGAATATCGGACCGAGCCACGCCAGCCTGTGACTCGCAAATTCAGAGAAAACCCGCGTCGAGGCAGCTTCAAAAGAACAGATGTAGAGACCTAGAGCCAACATCGGAACGGCAACACAAAGGCCGATGATCTTCCTGCGGTTTAACTGTGGCAGCCGATCATCGCTCACGGGAGGCCCTTGATTCTGGGGAGCCCGAATTATCGCCCCTTCACCTTCCCGTTGTCGAGGGCCCAGATCATGACGCCTTGCGCATTTCCACTGCCGCTT
>JBGQCE010000386.1:0-4321 GCA_041495185.1 Bradyrhizobium sp. | reverse complement strand
CGCATGTTCGCGCTGGTGCGTACCAACGACACCCCGCGCCAGCAGGACGGCATCAGCTTCATCCTGATCGACATGAAGAGTGAGGGCATCACCACCCGGCCGATCCTGACCATCGGCGGTGACCACGAGGTCAACCAGGTGTTCTTCGACGACGTCCGCGTGCCCGTCGCCAATCGCGTCGGCGAGGAAGGCAAGGGCTGGACCTATGGCAAATACCTGCTCGAATTCGAGCGCGGCTCCGGCATCGCCTCGGCCAAATTACGCGAGGCGCTGAAAACGGTTTCGGACCTGGCGGAATCGGATGCCACCGGCCGCGCCATCGACGATCCCGACATCGCACTTCAGATGTCCGAAATCGAGGTCGATATCGACACGCTCGAAATGACCGAGTTGCGCGTGCTGTCGGCGTTGCAGACCGGGCAAAATCCGGGCGCGGTGTCATCGCTGCTAAAGCTGCGGGCCAGCGAAATCCGCCAGGCCGTGACCCGGTTGGGCGTCGAGGTGATCGGCAATGACGGGCTCTATGTCGAGCCGATGCGGCCGTTCTACAAGCTCAACGAAGCACCCGCGATCCCCGAAGCAATGCTGCCGGTGGTCCCCGAATATCTCAACGGCCGCGCCTACACCATCTTCGGCGGCTCGTCCGAGATCCAGCGCGATATCGTCGCCAAGATGGTGCTGGGATTGTAGGACCTGACATGTAGCCGTCGTCTCGTCATTGCGCGGAGCCAACGGGTTGCGCGAATGCGCGCCCGATGACAGGCTCCGCGACGAAACAATCCGGTAACCACTATGCCCATTCTCTAGTTTGCTTCGCGGAGCCTGTCATCGCGCGGCGCTTCACTTTGATAATGTTGCAGCAACGGTTCATGTTCGCCAACATGCCGCATCGTATCGGTCGATACTTCCTCGATGTAGCGGATACCGGTCGAACGGCCGTAACACTTTATTCTCAGTTTCTGGGTAGAGGATTACCGAAGAGCAGCGAGTGTACCCAGCAGTAAACAGCCTTAAGTCGATTCGTTTACCAACCGACCCACCACCACCCTTGGGCGCTATTTCTTTGCAGGGGCCGCTTCCGGGTGTCGGCGGCCCGCCATGATCGCCCGAGAGAACGATGTCCGCGCGTACTTCCAAATTTGATTCTACAAGCGCCGCCCAAACACTGGAGCGTCTCGCCAAGATGTTCGCCGCGTTGAGTGCGACGAATGAGGCGATCCTGCGAACGAACTCTCAGGAAGAGTTTTTCCAGCAAGTTTGCGAGGCGGCCCTGCGCAGCGGAAACTTCATTGCCACCGTGGTCCTTCTGCTGGAGCCCGGAACGGATGCGCTGAAGGCGGTGGCCTGGGCGGGTGATGCAGAGCGGCTTCGTGCACGCAGCTATTCAATCTCCGAGACGTCGCCGATGGGGAATGGTCTCGCCGGAATAGCGTTCCGCACCCGCAAGCCGTGCGTGAGCAATGACCTCATGAACGATGAGCGCATGAAGTCCTGGCGAGAAAACGCACGTCGCGCGGGAGTAGGCGCTGCCGCTGCGTTGCCGCTGATCCGGTCCGGCGTGAGCGTCGGCGTGCTGGTGGTGACGCTTGCTGCGGCAGGGGCGCTCGACGAGGAGACCGTGTCGCTCCTTGCGCGTATGGCCGACAATCTGTCGTTCGGGCTCGACAACCTCGATCGAGAGGCCGAGCGCAAGCGCAGCGAGAGGGCTGCCCGGCGACTGGCAAAGATGTTTGCGGCGCTCAGCGCGACCAACGAAGCCATCCTGCACGCCAAGACCGCCGACGAACTTTATCAGCTCGTATGCGATGCGGCGGTCCACGTCGGCCATTCTCTGGCGGCCGCCGTGCTATTGGCCGAACCGGACTCTCCCTGGTTGCGGCCGGTGTCCGGCACCGGGGAAATCATCCAGATGGTAAAGCAAACACACTTCTCGATCGATCCAGAGAACCCTTACGGCAAGGGTGTTTGCGGCCAAGCGTTCCGGACCCAAAAGGCCTGCGTCAACGAGGACATTCTCAACTCGGAACAAGGACGACCGTGGCTCGAATCGAGCCGCCAGGCCGGTGTGGTTGCGAGCTGCGCCGCGCCACTGACCAAAGCCGGGCAGAGCATTGGCGTGCTCCTGTTTTTCATCACCAGGTCATGGGCGATAGACGAGGAGATCGTCACCCTGCTGGCGCGCATGGCGGAGAACGTTTCATTCGCTCTGGACAACTTCGATCGCGCTGATGAAAAGAAGCAGGCTGACGAACGCATTCTGTATTTAGCGACGCATGACGGATTGACCGGCCTGCCGAACCGCGTGATGTTCAATCAGCTATTTGAGCAATCGATCAAGTTGCCGCGACGCAATGGCCGTAAATGCGCGGTGCTCTTCATCGATCTCGACAGGTTCAAACTCATCAACGACTCGCTTGGGCACGCAGCAGGTGACATGCTGCTCGTCGAAGTGGCCAACAGGCTTCGCGGTTGCGTGCGCGAGAGCGACGTGGTGGCCCGGCTTGGCGGAGACGAGTTCGTCGTTATTCTCGATGAAACTTCCGATCGAGACCAGATCACTACGATGGCTCGCAAGATTCTCACAACCTTGTTGCCCGCGGTGGTTCTCGCGGGGCATGAGTGCCGCACGACCGGGAGCATCGGTATCGCAATATACCCGGATGACGGCGGTGATTCGCAAACCCTGACCAAGAACGCCGACATGGCCATGTATCTCGCCAAGGAAGAGGGAAAAAACGATTTCCGCTTCTTCACGCCCGAGATCAAGAGCCAATCCATCGAGCAGCTGATTCTGGAGGCACACTTGCGTCGCGCCCTCGAACTCGAGCAGTTCGAGCTGCACTATCAGCCGAAGCTTGAGGTTGCGACCGGCCGGATTAACGGCGTTGAGGCTCTGCTGCGATGGACGCATCCCGAGCTTGGCAATCTTCCACCGATGCAGTTCATTCCGCTCGCCGAGGAAACCGGACTCATCATCCCGATCGGCCGCTGGGTCCTCAAGACCGCGTGCGCCCAGAACATGGCTTGGCAACACGACGGGCTTCCCGCGATTTCAATGGCGGTCAATCTGTCACCACGGCAATTCCTGGATGAAAATCTGCTTACGGATATCGACGACGTACTGGCATCGACCGGCATGCCGGCTCATCTGTTGCAGCTTGAGATCACGGAAAGCATGGTGATGCGGAACGTGGATCGGGCTATCCAGCTGCTCGATGAAATCCAGAGCCGCGGTGTGCGCCTTGCCATCGATGACTTCGGCACCGGCTATTCATCGATGTCATTGATGAAGCAATTCCCGATCGACACGATCAAGATCGATCGCTCGTTCGTCCGCGATCTTGAGAACAGCACCGAAGACCGGGCGATCGCGATGGCCATCATCAGTATGGGCAAGGCGCTGGGATTGACCGTGGTCGCGGAGGGAGTCGAGACAATGCAGCAGGATGCCTTCCTGCGAGGGCACGCGTGCGATGAACTACAGGGCTACCTGTTCAGTAAACCCGTACCAGCAGAGACTATCGCGTCGCTTCTTCGACCCGTTGTATGCTCGCCGTCGCTTCAACCTTCAAACCTTCCGTCTTCGGGGCATCTCACTCGTTCGATTGGCCGTGTTTGGGCGGACAGGTAAGGTACAGGCCAACCATCGTTTTGAGCTGCCAGAATTTAGGTTGTCATGGCCGGGCTTGATCCGGCCATGATGGTGTTCATCAACCCAAATCCCGCAGCACCGCCTCAACCGCCTTGCGCTCGTCCGCCGTCAGCGCGGCCTGCGGCTTGATGGGGTCGCCGACGTTATATCCCTGGATCGCAAGCCCGGCCTTGATGCAGGCGGCGAGATTATAGCGCGCGAACGCCTCGTTGATGCGCCACAGCCGCCGCTGCAGCGCCAGTGCTTCGTCCCAGCGCGCGGCCTTGCAGAGATTGTAAAGCTCGACGCTCTGGCGCGGAATGATGCAGGCAGGTCCCGCCATCCAGCCGACGCCGCCGATCAGCATGACGGCCGCCGGGATATGCGCGGAGGCGGAGAAAACTTTGATGCTGTCGCCGCAGCGATTCATGATCGACAACAGCCGCCCGGTATTGGTGGAAGCGTCCTTGATATATTGAATGCGCGGATGCGCTGATAGCCGCGCGATCACATCCAGCGTCAGATCGGAGCGCTGAAACTGCGGGTTGGTATAGATCACGACGGGAATATCGACCGCGTCCGCGATGGCGCGAAAATAGGATTCGATCTGCGCGTCGCCCAACGGAAAGTACGCTTCCAGGATCGCGAGGATGCCGTCGGCGCCGAGCTTCTGATAGGCCTTCGCCTGCG
>JBGQCE010000385.1:0-4326 GCA_041495185.1 Bradyrhizobium sp. | reverse complement strand
GCCGTTTCTATTTCTTCTTTATCGAGCTGTGGCCGCAAGAGGTCTACTATTTTACCGGGCTGTTGATCATCGCCGCCATTACGCTGTTCCTGATGAATTCGGTCGGCGGACGAATCTGGTGCGGATATCTCTGCCCGCAGACGGTGTGGACGGACCTGTTCTATGCCGTCGAGCGTATGGTCGAAGGCGACCGGCGCGAACGGATGAAGAAAGATGCCGCCGGTGGCGCGCTGAAGCTGGAGCGGTTCGTCGAGATCGTGCTGAAGCATTCGATCTGGCTGATAATCGCGTGGTGGACCGGCGGCGCCTGGGTTCTCTATTTCAACGATGCGCCGACGCTGGTGAAGCAACTCATTATGTTCCAGGCGCCGATGCTGGCCTATATCTGGATCGCAATCCTGACGGCCACGACCTATGTGCTCGCCGGCTTCATGCGCGAGCAGGTCTGCGTTTACATGTGCCCATGGCCGCGTATCCAGGCAGCGCTTACCGACGAGTGGGCGCTCAACGTCACCTATAAGTACGACCGTGGCGAAAAGCGCACCTCGCTGAAGAAGGCCAACGAACTGCGGGCATCAGGCGAAACCGCCGGCGACTGCATCGATTGCTATCAGTGTGTCGCGGTCTGTCCGACCGGCATAGACATCCGCGACGGCTCGCAACTCGACTGCATCCAATGCGGCCTGTGCATCGATGCCTGCGATACCGTTATGAAGAAGATCGGCAGGGAAACCCGCCTGATCGGATACGACAACGACATCAACATTCAGCGGCGTCAGGCCGGCAAGCCGCCGATCTACCGCTTCGTCAGACCGCGCACCATCGTCTACAGCGCCATGATCGCTGCGGTCGGCGCGATCATGCTGTATGCGCTGCTGACGCGATCGCTGCTCGATGTCAACGTATTGCACGACCGCAATCCGGTGGCCGTGAAACTGAGCGACGGCTCGATCCGCAACGCCTATACGGTTCGCCTCTTGAACAAGCGGGGCTTCGACCGCGTGATCGCAATTGACGTCGACGGCCCCCATAACGCTACCGTCCATGTCGTCGGCGTCGATTCCGTTACACCCGACAGGCCCATGATCGTCATTGGGCGGGATCAAACTACCGAACTAAGACTGCTGGTAACAGCGCCTTCCGACGACAACCCGGAAAAATCGGTTCCGGTAAAATTCCGGGTGACCGATATCGGGCTTGGTGAGGCTGCGTCGGCGACCGATCATTTCGTCTCTCCATGAGAACCCCCGGGAGCCTGGTATGAGCAGACCATCCGTTTCGCCGAAGCCGCTGACCGGAGGAAAGGTGCTTTTCATGCTGATCGCGTTTTTTGCCGTCGTGATCGGGGTCAATATGATCATGATGAGGCTTGCGATCCTGACCTTGCCCGGCACCGAGGTCGACAGCGCCTACAGCGCCAGCCTGGCCTATGAGAAGGATATCGCAGCGGCGCATGATCAGAACGCGCGAAACTGGAAAGTTGACGCGCATATTCAACGCGGCCCCGATGGCGGCGCGACGCTGCAGGTCGAGGCGCGCGACAACAGCGGCAAGCCGATGTCCGGCCTGAAGTTTCAGGGCCGCTTCGAACGTCCCACCGACAGGCGTGCCGATCAGCCGGTTGCGCTTGCGGAAATGGGAATCGGCATCTATCGCGGTAGCGCGCCGCTGATTGCTTCAGGACAATGGGATCTGGTGCTGGAAGGCATCGCGGCGGGACGGCGGATGTTTCTGTCGAAGAATCGCGTGTTGTTGAACTAGGAAACCCCAAATCATGCAGGCGACGCGAGACTTTTCACATTATGTAAGGGACGCCGGCTCGGGCTTGCAGCACATCGATCTTGCGGTCGAAGGCGTCAATTGCGCCGGATGCATGTCGAAGATCGAGCGGGGGCTTTCGGCGATACCCGATGTCACGCTCGCGCGCGTCAATCTGACTGACCGCCGCGTGGCGCTGGAATGGAAAGAGGGCGCGCTCGACCCGGCGCGCTTCATCGACCGGCTCGCCGAACTCGGATACAAGGCCTATCCGTTCGAAACCGCTGATGCGGAAGCCGTGGAAGCCGAGCAGTCACGCTTTTTGCTTCGCTGCCTCGGCGTCGCTGCCTTCGCCACCATGAATGTGATGATGCTTTCCGTTCCGGTATGGTCCGGCAACGTCAGCGACATGATTCCCGAACAGCGCGACTTCTTTCACTGGCTGTCGGCGCTGATCGCGCTGCCGGCTGCGGCCTATGCGGGCCAGCCTTTCTTCAGGTCGGCGTATCGCGCGTTGCGCACAGGCAATGTCAACATGGACGTTCCGATCAGTATCGGCGTCATGCTTGCGCTTGCCATGTCGGTGGTCGAGACGGTGAACCACGCCGAGCACACCTATTTCGATGCGGCGATCATGCTGCTGACGTTCCTGCTGGTAGGGCGCTATCTCGACCAGAGCATGCGACGGCGGACCCGGGCGGTTGCCGGAAATCTTGCCGCGCTGAAGGCCGAGACCGCGACCAAGTTCGTCGGGGCAGATGAAATTTCGCAAGTGCCGGTGGCGGCGATCGATCCCGGCGACATCGTGCTGCTGCGGCCGGGCGAGCGTTGCGCGGTCGACGGCACGGTTATCGAAGGACGATCCGAAATCGACCAGAGCCTGATCACCGGGGAGACCCTGTACGTCACGGCGGACCGTGGCACGGCGGTATATGCCGGCTCGCTCAATATTTCCGGGACACTGCGCGTCCGGGTTTCCGCGGCGTCGGAAGGAACGCTGCTGGCGGAAATCACCCGGCTGCTCGACAACGCCTTGCAGGCTCGCTCGCGCTATGTGCGTCTTGCGGACCGGGCATCCCGGCTCTATGCGCCGGTTGTGCACGCGACAGCGTTATTGACCGTGCTCGGCTGGGTTCTGCTGGGCGCGACCTGGCATGATGCGATTGTCACCGGCGTCGCCGTTCTCATCATCACCTGTCCCTGCGCGCTGGGCCTCGCTATCCCGACCGTGCAGACCGTTGCATCGGGGGCGATGTTCAGGGCTGGCGTACTGCTCAATTCCGGCGATTCCATCGAGCGATCGGCCGAGGTCGATCACATCATCTTCGACAAGACGGGAACACTCACCTTGCCCGATCTCGAAGTGATGAACGCCGCCGGCATCCCCGACGATGCGCTTGGTCTCGCAGGCCAGCTGGCGCTTGCCAGCCATCATCCGGTGGCGGCGGCGGTGGCGCGGGCGGCCGGCGCGAAATCGCCGCTTGTTGGAGCTGTCGAAGAGCCCGGGCAGGGGGTGCGCGGCACCATTGGCGAAACAGAGATAAGACTGGGGAGGCCTTCGTTCTGCGGCGCGGAGCAACTGGCAAAGGACAGTGCGAACCTCGACCCCGAAGCTTCGATCGTCGCTTTCAGCCATGGCGAAGCGAAATACCTGTTTTCCGTAAGCCAGGGGCTGCGCCCGGATGCACCGGCGATGATGTCGGCGCTTCGGAAACGCAATATCGGGATTGAAATTCTCTCCGGCGATCGCGAGCCGGCGGTGCAGGCGGCCGCGCGAGCGCTTGGGGTCAGCGAGTGGCGGGCGGGCGTAACCCCGGCCGACAAGATCGCTCGTATCGAAGATCTGAAGCGCCAGGGCCACAAGGTGATGATGGTCGGCGACGGGTTGAATGACGCGCCATCGCTGGCTGCGGCGCATGTCTCGATGTCGCCGATCAGTGCCGCGCATCTGAGCCAGGCGACCGCCGATCTGGTTTTCCTCGGCAAGCCGTTGGCTCCGGTGGTCGCGGCAATTGATTTCTCACGCAAGGCGCTGCATCTGATGCGGCAGAACCTCTGGCTCGCGGTCGGATACAATCTTCTGGCGGTTCCGATAGCGATCAGCGGGGTCGTAACCCCGTTGATCGCCGCCGCGGCGATGTCTGGTTCCTCTATCCTCGTCATGCTGAACGCGCTTCGCGCGCGCCGCGTTACGAACGGGAGGTCGTGATGGAAGTGATGGTCATTCTCGTGCCGCTGGCGCTTGGCCTCGGGCTCGTCGGCCTGCTCGGATTTCTCTGGTCGCTCAAGAGTGGCCAGTACGACGATCTCGAGGGTGCGGCCTGGCGCGCCATCGCCGATGACGAGCCGGCACAAGAGATCCCATCGGAGTGAATGGCGCTGGTCGCCGCCTTGTGGCGCTAAGGCGACAACGCCTTCCGATAGAGCGCCCCGTAGCAGGCGGCGGAAGCGTCCCAGCTGAACGATCGTGACATTGCGCTGCGGCGCATCGAGTTGAGGCGATCCTTCGCCATGAACGTTGTGAACGCGCGGCGGATGCCGCCGAGAAACGATTCGGTGGACGGCTGC
>JBGQCE010000384.1:0-4342 GCA_041495185.1 Bradyrhizobium sp. | reverse complement strand
TCGACCAGGAGGTCGTTGGTCGGATCGAAGCCGACCCAGCCGATCCCGGGGCCGCACCACAGCGAGACCCATGCGTGGGTTGCGTCCGCTCCCTGCAGGCGCGGTTTGCCCGGCGGCGGGATGGTGCGCAGGTAACCGCTGACATAGGCCGCCGGCAGTCCGAGGCCGCGGAGCCCTGCGATCATCACGTGCGCAAAATCCTGGCACACGCCGTGGCGTTTCTCGAACACTTCCTTGAGCGGGGTAGAGATCACGGTGGCTTTGGCGTCGTATCTGAAATCGGCGCGGATCCGGTGCATCAGATCGGCCGCGCCGGCGAGGATGCCGCGCGCGGGCGGAAAGCTTGCGGACGCGTAGGCGGTGACCGGCTGCTGCATCGGCACCAGCGGGCTCGCAAACACATACCCGATCGGCGAGGCTGGACCGAGACTGGTGGCCTCGAATGCCACGTCGCGAACGTTCTCCCAGGCCGGACTTTGCATGGCGCGGCCAGGAGCGTTCCGGGAAACCGCAACCCGGGACCGGGAATCGATGCGCAGATTGCGATGCGGGGTCTCGATCAGGATGCTCTCGGTAAACGTGCCGAAGAAGTCGCGACGTGTTGTGCGGTCCGCAGGCCGCGGCCTGATATCGACGGTGTGCGAGACCAATTGCTGTCCGTCGCCGCTCCTCGGCTCCAGCCGCAGCGAACACCGCGCGAAACTGACCGGATTTTCGTAACTGTAGGTCGTGACGTGACGGATGTCGTAGATCACGCGAGGCCCGTCAGCTTCTCAGGCCGGCTCGCATTGGGCCCGTGCGGAAAATAATGCAATCCGATGGCATCGGCGAGAGTGAGCAGATCCTGTTCCAGCGCGAACTGCGTCTTGGTATCCAGGCTTGCGGCCTCCGACGTCGTCAGCATCGCCTGCAGGGCGACGGCGAGACGCTGCGGCCGCTCGATCAGCCCTCCCTCCTTCAAGGTCGGCAGGCTCGCGATGTGATCGTTGAGCGCAAACACCTGAAACGCGACCGACCGAGGATTGTAGGGGTCGAGAACCACGAGATCGCGCACCGGCGCCAGCAGCGGGCCGACCAGATAGCGCGAGCGGTAGGTGATCTGGCAATCCACCAGCGTCAGCAGGATGTCGAGGTCCTCGTTGCCGGCTTCATCATAGGCGAACTGGCGCGCGAAGCGCGCGGTGTTGATCGCACGCTCGGCGCGGCGGCCCATTTCGAGAAAACGCCAGCCGGCGGCACGGTTCATGTTTTCCTGCGCCAGCCCCGCGAAGCTCGCAAGCTCCTGCAATGTCAGTTCGGCGGCGCTGACGACGCCGTCGTCATCTTCAACTTCCTCGCCAAGGCGCTCCACCATCTCGGTAATGACCTGCCAGGCGTCAGGCGAAAGCCGTTCACGCAAAGACGTCGCGGTTCGCTGCGCCGAGCGCACCAGCGACAGAGCAGAGCCGAATTTGTCCTCGGCCTGCAACGCTTCGGCGGCGACTTTTGCGGGCTGGGCCCGCGATGCCTGCGAGGTCGCGCCCCACGTCACCAGAAGCCGCTGGATTCGCTCTACCGAGTGAAGCACGGTTGACGAGCCCTTGCCGGGATCGCGCTGCGTCCCAAGCGCCCGCACCAGCCGCAGCGTCGCCTCGGCGCGCTCAAGATAGCGGCCGAGCCAGAACAGATTGTCGGCGGCACGGCTCGGGACGACGCCGGCAATGCGCCTGATCCGCACCGTATCGACCGCCGGCAGCAGCGTCGCTGTCGAAACCGCCTTGTCGGAAACCACCCAGACATCCGCCGCGCGCGCGCCATCGCCCATCGACACGGCGCGGGCGTCGAGTTGATCGGCGATCCGGCAAAAGCCGCCGGGCATGATGGTCCAGCCGCCGGGAGTTGCGGCCGCGAAAACCCTTAAGACAAACGGGCGCGGCGTGATCCGGCCCTGGTCCCACACCGGTGTCGTCGACAGCCGCACCAGTTCCTGGCCGACATAATCGATGCCGCGATCGCTGATCGCCGCCTTGAGCCGTTCGCGTTCGCTCGACGACAGCTTGCTTGCAAGCACAGGCCCGTTGCCCGGGAAACCGGGAACGCCCCTGCCGTAAGCGCCCTCGATGGCGACCTCGTCGAGCCGCGACAACACTTCCTCGCGCGCGGCCTTCTGGCCGCACCACCATGTCGCGATATGCGGCATCTTCAAATCTTCACCCAGGAAACGCCGGCTGAGGCTGGGCAGGAAGCCCAGCAGCGCCCGCGCCTCCATTACGCCCGAACCCGGCATGTTGGCGACCACGACGCCGTTCTTGCGCAGCACGTCGATCAGGCCGGGGACGCCGAGCTGCGAGGAGGCATCCAGCTCCAGCGGATCGAGCGAATTTGAATCCACCCGGCGCAGCAGCACATCAAGCCGCTTCAGGCCGGCGACGGTGCGGATATGAATGCGGTCGCCGCTGACGGCGAGATCGTCGCCCTCGACCAGAAGGAATCCGAGATAGCGCGCCAGCGTCGCGTGTTCGAAATAGGTTTCGCTGAATGCGCCCGGCGTCAACAGCCCGATGCGCGGCTCGTCGCGGTCGGCGCTGGCGCGAAGTGAGTCGCGGAACGCCTCGAAGAATGGCGCGACCCGCTCCACATTCATGGATTTGTAGAGCGTTGCAAAGGCGCGCGACAGCACCAGCCGGTTTTCCAGCGCATAGCCCGCGCCTGACGGGGCCTGGGTCCGGTCGCCCAGCACCCACCAGCGCCCGTCGGGCCCGCGGCCGACGTCGGCGGCATACAGATTCATGTATCGCCCGCCCGGCGGTTTGATGCCGCAGACCGAGCGCAGATATTCGGTGCTGCCGGCAATGGCTGCTGCGGGTATCGCGCCCTCGGCAACCAGGCGGCCCTCGCCATAGAGATCGCTCAGGACCAGTTCCATCAATTGCGCGCGTTGCACGATGCCGGCAGTCAATTGCTGCCAGTCGGCCTCGTCGATCAGGAGCGGCAGATGGCTCAACGGCCAAGGCCGGTCGGCGGTTTCGCCGGGCGCGCGATAGGTCACGCCGGCTTCCCGCAAGTGCCGGTCGGCGGATCCGAAACGGCGCTCGATATCCCCCGGGCTCAGCGCGGCGAAGGCATCGAAGAACCGGGTCCAGACCGCGCGCGGCGCTCCGTCCTCTGCAATGTATTCATCGGGAATTCCCGGCAGCCGGACATAGTCGCGTGTCCACTGCGCCACGCGCCTGACGCCCGGACGGACCTTGCTGCCTTGACTGGTTCCCTGGCCGGCCTGTCCCGCCATTCCGACTCTCCTGCCCTAAAGCTCATTCTCAATGCAGGAGCTGTGTCCTCAAGTCGAGTGTCAAAGGAAATTCAATTGTGCGTTCTTCGCGCGGCGGGTCGATCTTGCCGGGCGTATGGCCATGATCCTGAAACCGGGCAAGCCTGCGCGCCTCGGCCTCGTAGGAATTGACCGGTTTGGTCTCGTAGCTGCGGCCGCCCGGATGCGCGACATGGTAGACGCAGCCCCCCAGCGACCGGCCGTTCCAGGTATCGATTAAATCGAAGGTGAGCGGCGCGTGAACCGGGATGGTCGGGTGCAGGCCCGACGCCGGCTGCCATGCCTTGAAGCGGACGCCCGCCACCGCCTCGCCGGAGCGGCCGGTTTCCGTCATCGGCATCCGCCGGCCATTGCAGGTGACGACGTGGCGGCCCTCGACAAAGCCCGAGGCCTTGACCTGCAGCCGCTCGACCGACGAATCGACATAACGCACGGTGCCGCCTGCCGAGCCCTCTTCGCCGAGAACATGCCAGGGCTCCAGCGCCTGACGCACTTCCAGCGCAACGCCGCCATGATGGACCCGCCCGAATACGGGAAAGCGGAACTCGAGCTGTGCCGTGTACCAATCCGGCGAAAAATCGTAACCCGATTGTTTCAGCTCAGCGAGCACGCCCAGAAAATCTTCCCAGAGGAAATGCGGCAGCATGAAGCGATCATGCAGCGTCGTGCCCCAGCGTACGAACTTGCCCTGCTGCGGCTCGCGCCAGAGCTTTGCGATCAGCGCCCGGATCAGCAATTGCTGCGCCAGCGACATGCGCGGATCGGGCGGCATTTCGAGTGCACGAAATTCGACCAGCCCGAGCCGGCCGGTGGTGCCGTCGGGGGAATAGAGTTTGTCGATGCAGATTTCGGCGCGGTGGGTATTGCCGGTTATATCGACCAGGATGTGCCGGAACAGGCGATCCACCAGCCACAGCGGGGCCTTGATTCCCGGCGGCGGCACATGGGCGAGTGCGATTTCCAGTTCATAAAGGCCATCGTGCCGGGCCTCGTCGATGCGCGGCGCCTGGCTGGTGGGACCGATGAACATGCCGG
>JBGQCE010000383.1:0-4351 GCA_041495185.1 Bradyrhizobium sp. | reverse complement strand
GTACTTGGGTCTTCTACATACTCACGTGGCGACTTTGGGGGGCTGGTAAAGAGCCGCGTGAATTCACAAAATCCTTAGCGGACCACCGACGCGTTCGTACTGGTAATCGTCACCGCCTTGCCGGCCTTCATGACGCGTGCCGTCTGCGCGTAGTCGTCCGAATTGGTGCGAGCCGAGATGCCGAAGCCTGCCACCGCGATACCCGCGACAAGCGCAACGACCACGATCTTGAGGTGGGTCGAGCGATCCGCGCTGTAGATCGAATGGTTCATGGAAGCCTCCTGCCGCCTTCCTGCCCTTTTGCGGATTCGTCTGTTTGATCCGCCGGCAGGTTCAACATCTCATGTCGAGAAACGTGGGGATTCGCTCTTTGGTTCCTAAGAGGCGATCACAAGGCAGTGAAGAGAGTTGAACGCCCGCGACCGAGTTGCCGTGGCTGCATCTTCGGCGTGACGGATTTATTAATCATTACAGAATGTTATAAGATTTTATGGTTTTCGAATATCCCGCGACGCAAAATGGCCGCTCATACCGTCGTGGGAATAAATCGTTTGCCTGTTGCGAAAAAGGCCCGCCGTCCGCGCTCTGATTTGGCCCTCGATTATTGCGGCGCTGCATCAACGAAGGCGGTCCAGCCATGGCCCGGCCGGCCGTGATGGAAGCCGTTCGAAAATGGTGCATCGAGGGGCAGTTCTTCAAGGCGTGCCAGTGCCTCCTCAACGACAAGAGCGCCATCGAGGAGGCCGCGGTAGATCGTTGCGACCCGCACCATGTCGCAGGTGTGTGGGGACAGCCTGTAGCGAGAAACACCGGCCGCCTTGAGAGCCGGGATTTCCTGCGCAAGATTTAGATACTCGTACGACAAGGTCTGCACGCCATTGGCGACCAGAAACGGCTTTCGCTCAAGCGTCGCAAGGACCAAGCCGTCCGGATCGTTCTCGCAGACAAACCGGCAGGTATCCTTGGTGCGGCCGTGCGCCCGGGCGTGATAGCAGCGCGCCGAAAGGGCAAGCGACTGACGGCCAAAGACCTGAACTTCGATCGTCACGTTCTCCGCCGCGGCGGCGGCGCAGAGCACGCCGGTTGCCGTAAACGGCAATTCGATCGGGAGGCAGATATTCTGTGCGCCCTTGCCCGCGAGAAAGCGCAGGGTTTCCTCGTTATAGACGTTCATCAGCGGGCCGATGTAGTGCGGCCGTCCGCGCAAATAGAACGCCGCTGAGGCGTCGTTTGCCTCGATCGGATCGGATGTCCTTTCGCAGACATCGCGGACCAGGCGACGATCAATCTGCGAAGCCGTTTCGCCGAGCGTCGAATGCACCACGGTCTTGCCGGCCGCGCGAAGGCGTTCGCAGACCGCTTCGTAGTAATCCTTGAACAGCGGCGCGCGTTTGGAGCAGATGGTTTCGCCGAGATAGACCACCGACACCGGTGCTTCGTCGGCGATCCGGAAATAGAAGTCGCGCCAGTTTTCGGGCGTCCAGTTGAACAGGTTTGGGCCAAGCGTCAGCTCGGTTCGCGCGCCGCTCATGCTCTGTCATCTCCAGCTCTTGCTTTGAAAGGCGCCTTGGGTCTCCTTGTGACCCTCGGTGAGCGCGATCAGATTGGTCAGCGCCGGTTCCTTGCCCGCCATGATGTCGTCGACCGCCTGGCGAAAAGCCGCAACGACGGATTTCACGTAGGCGCGGCTGCGCTGACGTCCTTCGATCTTCAATGCGGTCACGCCGGCTCGCATCAGATCGGGCAACAAGGCCGAGAGGTTGAGCGAACGCGGTTCTTCAAAGGCGTAATAGGGCTCGGGCTGGGCCGAGCAGGAATATCGTCCCTTGCAGATGGTCGGATAGCCGCCGTTCTCGCCGCACCCGTATCGATCGATGACGAACGACCCCAGGCGGGTGGTCAGCGCGCCGTCGGCTTCTTCTTCATAGTGGACATCAGCCGCCGGCGAGCACACGCCGTCCATATTGGTCGAAATCCCCGTGACATAGTTTGTCAGGCTGCAGCGGCCTTCGGCCATCATTCCGATATTTCCGAACACGAACGCCTCGATCTCGCACGGGATCTGCCGGTGAATGTCAGCGATCTCCGCCACGGTCAGAATCCGTGGCAGCACGACACGCTTCACGTCGAATTCTTCGCAATGGAAGCGGATGGCTTCCGGCGACGACGCGCCCGCCTGCACGGACAGGTGCAGACGCAATTGCGGATACTCGCGGGAAGCATGAGCCGCGACCCCCATGTCGGCGACGATGATCGCATCCACCGCCACCGAAGCGGCAATCCCGACGGCGTCTTTCCAGAGCTGGAATTGGCCCGCCGGGGGAAAGGTGTTGACCGCCAGCAGCACCTTGCTGCCCCGCGCATGCGCATAGTCGACCGACCTTCGCAGTTCGTCGGGCGAGAAATTCAGTCCAGGAAAATTCCTCGCATTGGTCGCGTTCTGCAGACCGCAATAAACCGTGTCGGCCCCGGCATCGACCGCGGTGCGCAGGCTGGCCGGCGTTCCGGCCGGGCAGACCAGTTCGGGGCGCCGGGGTGCGACGTGGTCATTCATGATTTTTCCCCCTGCCGCCAAGCGTGCGCAGATGTGAGACCGTCATCGCGGCGACGGGCGAGAGCGGACCGAAAGCCTTGGTGATGCTTTCCACGATCCCGCCGTCGACGTCGTCGAGCGCGTTGCGCAGCGCGACGACAGCTTCGGTGTCGCCGGTGACGCGCAGCTTGCGCAAGAAGAACAGGGCATCGCCGTCGAGCGAGCCATCGATCAGGTCGAAAAGATTCAGAAACGAACCCGCGATACACGCGTTGGAGTAGGGCGCATCGTTGCGACGCCAGGCGCTTAGCGAAGGACGGTCGGGTCTCGGTTTCAGCAACAATACGAACGGAAGATCGGTCGGGTCGATGACAAAGGACTTCAGGGCGTGCGGTCCGAGACGCGTGAAAACATCGGGCTGGGCGCGCGCAACCTGCGTGCCGATGAGAGTGAGAATAGGTTGCAGAAGCGGAAGAGGCAGGAAGCGGAGGAGTGGAAGAGGCCAGGGGCGATCAGATGCGGCGGGCGAAGCGAGCATGCCATCTCACTACTGCCGCGATACTTCGACAGCAACAGCGTCGCGCGCAGTCTTGAACGATTCTTGAAAAGAAATTTCTGCGTATGACACGCAACTTCAATCGCACCAGACGAGAGCAGGGATCAGACGCTGCCGACCGTCTTCAGCCGCGCCCGCGGATGGATTTCGGCCTGCGACAGAACCGTCGTTTGCTGCCTGAAGCGCTCCACCAGCGAACGCACGAACGGCCGGACCGCCGCCGAGGTCACCAGCACCGGCGCCTCGCCTTCGCGGGCCGCCTGTTCGAAGCGGTCGCGCACGACCGTCATGAACTCGGACAGCTTGGACGGCTGCATCGCAAGTGAGCGTTCCTCGCCCTGGCCGACCAGCGACTCGGCAAAGGCCTGTTCCCATTTTGCCGACAGCGCGATCAGCGGCAGGTAGCCGTTCTGGGAGGTATTCTGCGCGCAAATCTGCCGCGCCAGCCGGGCGCGAACATGCTCGACCATGGTCGCCGGGTTGCGCGAGAACGCCAGCGCGTCGGCGATGCCTTCCAGAATGGTCGAGAGATCGCGGATCGAGATGCGCTCGGCCAACAATAGTTGAAGCACGCGCTGGATGCCCGAAATGGTGACCTGGCTCGGCACGATGTCCTTGACCAGTTCGCCTTGTTCCTTCGGCAGATCCTTCAAGAGCTTTTGCACCTCGCCATAGGACAACAGGTCCGACATGTTGTTCTTGAGCAGCTCCGTGAGGTGGGTCGAGAGCACGGTCGCGGCATCCACCACCGTATAGCCCTTCAGCGAAGCTTCCTCCTTCAGGCCCGCATCGACCCATGTCGCAGGCAGCCCGAACGTCGGCTCGATGGTGTGAATGCCGGGCACCTCGACCTGATTTCCGGCGGGGTCCATGACCATGAACTGGTTCGGCCAGATCTTGCCGGTGCCGGCGTCCACTTCCTTGATCTTGATGATGTAGGTGTTCGCTTCCAGCTGCACATTGTCGAGAATGCGCACCGCCGGCATCACGAAGCCCATCTCGATCGCGAGCGAGCGGCGCAGCGCCTTGATCTGCTCGGTCAGCCGGTCGGTGCCGTCAGGACCATTGACCAGCGGCAGCAGCGCGTAGCCAAGTTCGATCTTGAGGTCGTCGATTTTCAGCGCGGTAGCAATTGGCTCTTCCGCCGCGGCGCTGGCCGCAGCGGCGGCATCCGGCGCGGCTGCCGCGGCGACCGCGGCCGCTGTAGCAGCGCGCTTACGCTTGCGCGCCGAAAACGCCAGCGCGGCCGCACCGCCGCCGAG
>JBGQCE010000382.1:0-4362 GCA_041495185.1 Bradyrhizobium sp. | reverse complement strand
GCCGTCAAAGGCGCACTGGACGAGACGAGGCATGGGCACACCACGTTGCAATTGCAGTTCTCGAAATAATCGCCAGACAGATGCCACTTCTGTGCAGCCATGTTTTCCTCCTATTCCCGCGAGAGAAGATGGAAGCTAGACCCAAAAAAAATTGCACCCCTTCGATGATCGAAACACGCTAGCAATCATAAACGTCACGTAAACTGTTACCGTTCTTATCATCAACAACAGGTATCGGGAAGGCCGCATATAGACGGGCGCGCGGTTTATCACCGGCGTTGCATTGGCCTGCAGGCAGCATTGACCGACTGGGCGCAGTTATTCGGCTCTTGCAATGTCGCTTTTGGGTCCAGGCTGCGTGAAAACTCCGACGTCGGACTTGCGCGTAGAATGATTGTCTCGATTACGTTGAATAAGAAAAGAACAGCTCTGGCAGTCACCGTCGAAAGAGAAAAAGAGAGAAAACAATTCTGCGCATTCTCTCCTCGTGCGCGTTTTCACATAGCCTGCATCGCAGCAAAACGATGCTGTTCGATCACCTCGTCGGTGCCGGCGAAGGGCTCAACATTAACAATCCATCTGAGCCGAGCGCCGGCGTCCCGAGACCCCTCTACTTCGCCAGCGGATCCGGACGTATCTGGATATGCACGGCGCGCGGCTTCGAACCCTTGCCGCCCTCCATCAGCCATGGCACGCGGTCGCCGCTTGTGCTCCACAGCCCGCGGCCCTTCCAGCCGGCATTCGGATCGTCAATGCGCCCGTCGAGGCCCTTGGCGAAGAAGCCGAGCGGGTAAGGGACGCGCAGCATCACCATCTGGCCGTCTTTGAAAGCAACGAAGCCGTCATTGAGGTTGGCGGTGGAGATCGGGATGTTCTCGCCAAGACCTACCGTGTTGTGATGGTCGACCCAGGTGTAGTAGCTCGCCTCGGCGCTGGTGTTTTCGAAGCCCTCGAAACCGGGGCCCGGATACTTGTGGAAAGCAAAGCCTTCGGGGCAGTGATTGCCGGTCGCATTCGGGCCGTTCAGCGGGTTCTTGCACTTGCCGCGGTCGAAACTGATCAGAGTGCCGTTCGAGCCCGAGCCCCAAAGCACGCCGTTCTTGTCAATGTCCCCGCCGCGAACGCCGATGCCTTCCTTCGGAATGGCGTAAAACTCAGACAACCTGGTCTTGGGATCGAACCGCATGAAGCCGGGTGTACCAACGAACACGTTGAAGGTGTACCAGACCGAGCCGTCAGTCGGATGCGGCATCACGGCATAGGGGCCGGAACCCGCAACCCGCATGTCCTTGCCGGCCTGCGCCGGCGCGCCGGGCTCGGTATATTCGTCCACCTTGCCGTTGCCATTGGTGTCGAGAACGAACGGCGCCCAGCCTTGGGCCTTCACGGCATCGCCGGTCTCGTCCCATACTTTTGTGTTGACCCAGCCGGCAACCGGACCGCTCCCGGAGAACCACAACGTGTTGTCAGCATCGTAGCCGAACTGCGGGTGATGGGTGCCAAAGCAGGTGTCGATGAAACTGTACTTCATGGTCTTGGGATCGAGCATCGACACTTGCCGCGGCGAGCGTTCGAGCGGAAACGCCTTGGCCGAGGGATGGTCGGAGTCCTTCTTGCAGTAGGCTGGATTTTCGATGCCGCGAACCGCGGCGGCGAACCAAACCCGGCCGTTGCCGTCGAACATGCCGTTATGATTGTTCGCCTTCTGGCTCCAGATCTTCTCCTCGCCCCAGTAGGCCGACGCGCCAATCAGCTTGGCGGTGGCATTGGTATGGAGAGGAGGTCCAAACGACTCCGGCGCGTTCGGATCGGCGACCGGCATTTTAAAGAAGGTCACCTTGTGCGTCTTCGGATCGAGGATCGGCATGTCGTCGGATGAGTATTCATTCGAACCGTACAGCGGGCCGTAGGCGTTGACGGTCGGATGGCGCCTGTCCGAGGAAATCAGATCGTGGACGAAGTGTTTCTCCGTGGCCCACTCCCATGAGGAGATGACAACGTTGCGCTCGATTCCGGACGGCCGCTGCGGCTTGGTCTTGGGCAATTCACCCTTGGCCACCCTGTCGGTCCAATCACCGAAATACTTGAACGGCACGCTGCCGAGCTGTCCGGCAAGCCGGTTCACCATCCATTCGCCGGTTTGCCCCGAGGCAACGCGGCGCATCCAAGCCTCCTCGCCCGATTTGAATTCGCCAAACGCTGCCGGGATCGTGCGCGTGGCTTCCTGACCAAGCTGGTGACAGCCCACGCAATCGACGTTGTTCATCCGCAGGCGCCAGATGTCCTGCGTGATGTCTTTCGGAATATCGGTGCTGCCGCCGAAATCCTTGGCCGGCGGAATCTTCATCATCGTGAACCAGTAGATCGCCGAATAATAGTGTGCCGCGGCCGCCTCATTCGGCGCCGGCACCGCCGCAAGACTGAGCTGCTGGCCGGGCTTCGCGCGCAGTTTTGGCGAATCCACCAGACCATAGCCGCGGACCCACACCTCGTAGTTCACCTTCGGCGGCAGGTCGGGGATCACAAAGCGGCCCTGGTCGTCGGTGACGACGATCTTGGCGAATTTCGTCGGCAGTTCGGTGGTCTCCGCAATGACCCATACGCCGGCTTCGGGCCCCCCCGGACCGCGCACGACGCCGCCGATGTCGTCGTTGTCGATGGCGACCACTGCCTGCTGCGCTCTGGCTGGCGCTGAAATCAGGGAGAGCAGGCCTGCTGCTGCAATGCCGGTCACGGTGAAGGTGAAATACGCCAGGATTTGCTTTTTTAGGTTCATGTTTGCTCCCCTTAAGACCCGAGCTTGCCGCCCGTTGTTTGGGGCAAGCCTACACCAACCTGTCGCTGACGCCAGAGCCTGCCACTTGCGCTTGCGCGAAAACCACCCACACACCCCTCAAGTGCGTGTCCTGTTTCTCGCGGCGGATTGCGAACATTGCGCCCGGCTTTGCCCGAGGCCGATACGGCGGAACGGCGCGCTCGGCTCCTGCAGGATGCAGCGAACACACCGCTCAAGTCGCGGCGAGAACAAGCCGAAATAGATTTCAGGCGAGTCGCAGCCGAAATCCACCCCGGATCAAGTCCGGGGCTTTCGCTTGAAAACCCTACTCCGCGGCTTCCCGCACATAGCGCGCGCTCGGCGTCCGCATGGTCACGAGTTCCTCGGCCGCGGTCGGGTGCAAAGCCATCGTTGCGTCGAAATCGGCCTTGGTCGCTTTCATTTTGACGGCGATGCCAAGCACCTGGACCATCTCGGCAGCGCCGTCGCCGACGATGTGGCAACCGATGACGCGGTCGGTGGTGGCATCGACGATCAGCTTCATCAGAACCCTTGTGTCGCGGCCCGACATCGTTGCCTTCATCGGCTTGAAGTTCGCCTGGTAGATATCGACGTGGCTGAATTGCGCACGCGCCTGGGCTTCCGTCAGTCCCACCGTGCCGACCTCCGGCTGGGAAAATACCGCGGTCGGAATATTGGCATGATCGACCTCGACCGGCCGCTTGCCAAACACCGTGTCGGCAAAGGCGTGACCCTCGCGGATCGCGACCGGCGTCAGGTTGATGCGGTGGGTGACGTCGCCGATCGCGTAGATGTTCGGCACCGAGGTGCGCGAGAAACTATCGACCGCGATGCCGCCGTTCTTGGGATTGATGGCGACACCGGCCTTCTCGAGCCCGAGACCTCCGACATTGGGATGCCGGCCGATCGCGAACATCACCTGATCGGACGCGATGCTCGAGCCGTTGGACAAATGCGAGGTGAATTCCTTGCCGTGCTTGTCGACCTTGTTGACCGTGCATCCCGTGAGAATGGTGACGCCGTTCTTCTCCATCTCGCTCCGCACATGCGCGCGCACGTCATCGTCGAAGCCGCGCAGGATGTTTTCGCCGCGATAGATCAGCGTCACGTCGGTTCCGAAACCGGCAAAGATGCAGGCAAACTCCAGCGCGATATAACCGCCGCCCTGAATCACGATGCGCTTGGGCAGCGCGGCCAGATGAAACACTTCGTTCGAGGAGATCACGTGCTCGATGCCGGGTATCGCAGGCCCGTGATTTGGCGCGCCGCCGGTTGCGATCAGCACAACTTTCGACCTGACGGCTTCCCCGGTCCCGAGCCGAAGCGTATGGGCGTCCTCGAACACCGCGCGCGTCTTGACGATGCGGGCGCCGGATTTTTCCACATTGGCCGTGTAGGCGGCCTCCAGACGCGCGATCTCCCTGTCCTTGTTGGCGATCAGGGTCGGCCAGTCGAACGTCGCGGATGCAATGGTCCAGCCGAAGCCCGCCGCATCCTCGATCTCGTGATGGATGTGAGAGGCATAGACCAGAAGTTTTTTCGGCACGCAGCCGCGGATCACGCAG
>JBGQCE010000381.1:0-4364 GCA_041495185.1 Bradyrhizobium sp. | reverse complement strand
CGGAGGTTCCCGTGGCCGTCACCGTTTTCATCCGCTACCAGCTCGATCCGTTCAAGCGGGCGATGTTCGAGGACTACGCCAGGCGCTGGCTTGCCATCATTCCCCGGTGCAGCGGCGATCTCGTCGGCTACTGGATGCCGCATGAAGGCACCAATAACATCGCGTTCGCCCTGATTTCGTTCGAAAACCTCGCGGCTTACGAAAGCTATCGCGCGCGGCTTCGCACCGACAAAGAGGGCATGGCCAATTTCAACTTCGCCGAGCAGAATAAATTCATCCTCGCGGAAGAACGAACATTCTTGCGCAAGGTGGTTGCCTGACGCGGCATGCGCTGGCGTCGGCCGCCATGCGTGGCTATTCTCGCGCCAAGCAGGCAATCAAGGGGGAAATCATGCCGGTATCGACAGCAGACAAGCGCGCCACATTCCGCAAGATGCACCAGTCCGGCTGCTTCGTGCTGCCCAATCCTTTCGATGTCGGCAGCGCACGGGCGTTGCAGCGTCTCGGCTTCAAGGCGATCGCTTCCACCAGCGCGGGCTTTGCCTGGACGATCGGGAAAGCCGACAACCGCGTCACGGTTGATGAGGTCTGCGATCACCTCAGTGCGCTGTGCGCGGCGGTCGATCTGCCCGTCAACGCGGATTTCGAGGGCGGCTTTGCGCACGAGGCGGAGAAAGTCGCCGCCAATGTAGCGCGCGGGGTCAAGACCGGCGTTGCCGGATTGTCGATCGAGGATTCCACCGGCGATGCCGCAAAGCCGCTCTACGAGCGCGCGCTCGCGATCGCACGCATCAAGGCGGCGCGGGCAGCGATCGATGCCGACAACAGCGGCGTGTTGTTGACCGGCCGTTGCGAGGGCTTTCTGGTCGGGCAGGCTGATCTGGACATGGTGATCGACCGGCTGAAAGCCTATTCGCAAGCCGGGGCGGACTGCCTCTACGCGCCGGGCATCCGCACCAAAGAGCAGATAGCTGCGGTCGTGAAGGCCGTGCATCCGAAGCCGGTCAATCTTCTGATCGGCGCGTCCGGTCTTTCGGTCGCGGAGGCCAATGATCTCGGCGTCCGCCGCATCAGCGTCGGCGGTTCGCTGGCGCGCACCGCATGGGCCGGCTTCATGCGGGCGGCGCGCGAGATGGCGGAGAAGGGGACGTTCACCGAGCTCGGCAGCGGCTATTCCGGCGGCGAGTTGAACAAGATGTTCAGCTAAAGCGTTTTCGAGCGAAATGGATACCGGTTCGCGTGAAGAAAACGCGTCAAAAAAAGACCAGAGCCTGATCGGTTCTGAAATCAGAATCGATCAGGCTCTAGGGCGCGCCAAGAAAAGCGCAGCGGGCAAATGCCTGCCCGCTGCGTTGATTCACGGCGCTCGCGCGTCCGGCGTTATTTACCGGGCGCGTTGTTGGCGGGCGGATTGCCGGAGCGGTTCATCGCCGCAGGAGCCGTAGCCGGTGGCATCTGCGGGCGTACAGGAGCCGCGCCCGTCGTCACTCCCTGATCGGTATTGGCGCGACGAGGGGTCACGTCACGCATGCCCGGAGGCGCTGCGGGAGGCGAGGTCTCCGTCGTGTTCTGCACGGCCGAGGAAGTTCCGGCCTGATGGATCGAAGTATTATTCAGACCGTAGAAGGCTGCACCCAGCACCACCGCGACGGCGATCGCGAACATCGCAACCTTGGTCCCGCCGGCGGGACCTTCGGCGAGCTCGGGATTGATCTGCAAATCATTGTCGAGGCGGGCCGGGCGGCTGACGTCGTCACCGGTGAGATCAGAACGATAAGGATCGTTCGGGAAACGATAGGGATCGTACGGATTGCGTTCGTTGGCCATGAATTGGGTCCTCCGTTACGCCAGGACAATCGCCGGAGCCCACGGAGGTTCCGGGAACCGGCTGCTTTATCGCGCGAACGCGCGGGGATCGCGAAGCTCTATCGCCTCTCCCGCGCTTTCGCGACCTGCGCCGGCGTCACCAGCGGTGCGGCGTTGCCCCACGAATTCCTGATGTAGTTCGTGACATCGGCAATTTGCTGATCTGACAATTCTTTGGCGTAAGCCGGCATCGATCCGGCATTGGGCGCGCGCGGCGTCGTCACCGTCTGCGCGCCGTCGAGGGTGATGCGCAGCGTGCTCGTGGGATCGGCCGACTGCAGGTTGGCGTTGCCGGGCAGCGGCGGATAGATCCGCGGCGCACCAGACCCATCGGCTTCATGGCAGGCGATGCAGGCGTGGGCATAGATTGCTTTACCCGCCGTCATGTCGCCTTGCGGCGGCGGGGCGACCGCGGGCTCCGGCGCGCCCGCCGGGAGATCCTTCAGATAGACCGCCATCGCGCGGACATCGGCGTCGCGCATCTTCGAGGTCGAATTGACGATGACTTCGGCCATCGGCCCGTCGGCGTGGCTTTTGCCGTTGCGGCCGCTCTGCAGGTATTCGACGATGTCATCGACGCTCCACGATTTCAGCCCGCTGCGCTCGGCGCTGTCGAGGCGTGGTGCAAACCAGCCGTCGATCAATCCGCCGCCATAGGATCGGCCGCGCTTGTCGGCGGCGAACATGTTTTTCGGCGTGTGGCACGCGCCACAATGCGCGGCACCTTCGACCAGATAGCCGCCGCGATTCCATTCCGCGCTTTTCAGCTGGTTGGGCTGGAATATGCCCGGCCGGAAGAACAGGAGATTCCAGCCGCGCATCAGCACACGGTAATTCAGCGGCCAGCGCAGTTCCGGCGGCGGCGGGGTGTTGCGGAAGGGCGCGAGCGTCGCGAGATAAGCGCGGATCGCCAGTATATCGTCACGGATGAGTTTCGTGAAATTTGGGTAGGGGAAGGCCGGGTAGTAGCGCGAGCCGTCGCGCGCCACGCCTTCACGCAAGGCGCGGTAGAACTCACCATCGCTCCAGGCGCCGATGCCGGTATCGCGATCCGGCGTCAGGTTCGGCGAATAAATCCCGCCGAACGGCGTGTCGATGCGCTTGCCGCCGGCGAACGGTTTGGCGGGATCGGCGGTATGGCAGCTCGCGCAATCGCCCGCGTTGGTCAGCGCCTTGCCGCGCGCGATCATCTCCGCCGAGGGTTCGGCAGCCTGCACCCTGCCAAAAGCTGACGCGGTGCACAAAAGCATGATCGCGAGAATCGCTCGCCTTGCGCAATGTCGTCCCTGCACCAATTTGTCTCTCCTTGACGGCATTATAGCGCGAAATCACCTCCGTGAGAGCGCCATGTCGTTTCGCAACAGTGCCTTATGGCGACACAACAAGAATACAGGAGTAGGCCGGTCCGGCATGAAATTGCGATTTGGGAATGCGGGGCTCCATTGCCCAGATTTGTGATGCGCGCGCCGCGAAATCCGACATAGACTGCTTCTAATGGTTTGAATAACTGCGCAAATCGAGCCGCTTCGGTTCAAGAGGGTGGAATGGGAATCAACCAAGGTCCGATCAGTCTCGATCAGAAGTACACCCAGGGGTCCGGCCACGTCTTCCTGACCGGTATTCAGGCGCTGGTTCGCCTTCCGATGGCCCAGATTCGCCGCGACCGCGCCGCCGGTCTTAATACCGCAGGGTTCGTTACGGGGTACCGGGGTTCGCCGCTCGGCGGCTATGACCAGCAACTGTTCGCCGCGCGAAAGCACCTCGAACAATACAACATCAAGTTCCAACCCGGCGTGAATGAAGACCTGGCCGCTACCGCGATCTGGGGCTCCCAACAGCTCAATCTTTCCCCCGGCGCCCGGCACGAAGGCGTGGTCGGCATCTGGTATGGCAAGGGCCCCGGCGTCGATCGCTGCGGCGACGTATTCCGGCACGGCAATGCCGCGGGTTCGGCGAAAAACGGCGGCGTGCTCTGTCTTGCGGGCGACGACCACGGTGCCAAGTCATCCACAGTGCCGCACCAGTCGGACCATGCCTTCATCTCGGCGCTGATGCCCTATCTCTATCCCTCCAGCATCCACGAAATGATCGAGATGGGCCTGCTCGGGATCGCGATGTCACGCTATTCCGGCTGCTGGGTCGGCATGAAGGTGATCACCGAGACCGTGGAGACCACGGCCGAGATCGATCTCACCGACGAGATGAAGCCCTTCATCATTCCAGCCGATTTCGAGATGCCGCCGGGCGGGCTCAATCTGCGCTGGCCCGACGACCGTTACGACCAGGACCGGCGCCTGCAGGACTACAAGGGTTTCGCCGCGGTCGCATTCGCTCGCGCCAACAAGGTCAATCGCATCACGATGGATTCGCCGAACGCTCGGTTCGGCATCATGGCCTCGGGCAAGAGCTACGAGGATATCCGCCAGGCGCTGCGCGAACTCGGGGTAACGCCTGAAGTGGCCGCCAAGATTGGTCTGCGGCTTTACAAGATCGGTATG